>JBGVPV010000067.1:0-64872 GCA_045127215.1 Eubacteriales bacterium
CTACCTCGACGTTGGTGAATACTTGGAGATTAAATATCCTACACTCGGTGTCCGCTTTATAGCAATTCAAGAGAACGTTGATACTCTGAAGAACACCGGCACGGAGATGATGCCGTTCAACAACATCTTCAACGAGTGGTATGCTGCGCAGACGAGCAAGAAAATTCGTGCCGTTTGGAAAGCGAAAGCGGACAAGGGAGAGCGTGTATCGTCGGTAATTCCATACGGATATAAAAAATCCGAGGATAACCCCAAGCAATGGGTGATTGACGAGGATGCAGCTAAAGTGGTTCGTTATATTTTCGACCTCTGCCTTCAAGGTCTTGGACCGACGAAGATCGGACGTAGATTAGAGAACGAACAAATACTCTCACCAACGGCTTACTTTATATCAGTGGGGCGTAAAACATCTAAAGATGTATCGAAACGCGGTGAATATGCTTGGACAACAAGTAGTATTGAGCATATCTTGGCAAACCGACAGTACACAGGATGCACGGTCAATTTCAAAACTACTCTCGTCAGCTATAAAGTACACAAGACGGTTCACAACCCCGAGGAAGAATGGCAGATCATTCCTAATACGCAAGAAGCTATTATTGATGAGGATACCTTCAATCGCGTTCAAGAATTACGAGAGAACCGTAGAAGGAATACCGCTACGGGCAGAGAAAGTCTGTTTTCGGGACTGCTTTACTGTGCTGATTGCAAATCCAAGCTTTATTTCTGTGCGGCAAAGAGCGTCGATGAAAATCAAGAATTTCATCGATGCTCCGCATACAAAGAAAACCGAGGAACTTGCTCTATCCACTTTATTCGTGAGGTGGTTTTGAGAGAAACGATGCTTGAGCTTGTCAGACGAGTTGCAATATTCATTCAGCAGTACGAAGCGGTGTTTCTCTATATGTATTCCAAAAAGCACAGCTTAGCCAAGGCAGCCAATATGAGAACGTTAAAGGCAAATATCGAAAAAAGTCAGCGAAGAATCGTGGAGCTTGATAAACTTATTGAGCGTATTTATGAGGATAACGTTCTCGGTAAAATTCCCGACGAGAGATTTTCTAAGATGATGGGTAATTATGAAGCGGAGCAAAAGGAACTGATAGCGTTTACGGCAAAGGCTGAAGAAACCTTAAAGGCAGCGGAGCAAGACAAGGTGGATCTTCGCGTTTTTCTTGAAACCATTCGTAAGTGTACCGATATTAAGGAGCTAACTCCCGAAATCGTTAATCGACTTATAAGACGCATTGAAGTTCACAAGAGCGCGAAGATAGACGGAAGAAAGCGCGTAAAGCTTGATGTTTATTTTACCGCTGTCGGACTGATTGACATTCCCGATGAAAAGGAATTGATTGAATTGATGGAAGAAATCCGTAGAACCGCGTAAGATCTAAAAAAGCAAGAATACGGCATATCTCTTGCGAAATATACCGTATTCTTGCAAAACTGTCCTTCCGAACGACGAGCGTCAGCTACCGATTTTTTGTTTTTCATGCGTTATTTCTGCATTTTATGCCATAAAATCTACCACTTATCAAAAAACTCTTTACAAATAATGAGAAAAATGATAAAATCAATACATCGGAGGTGATGTAGCTTGAGGATAAAAATAGAGATCTCAGACGAGAGTGAGGAGATAATCATTCGTTGCCGTGAGCATGATGATAAGATCCTTGAAATTGAGCGCGCTATTGATAACGTTCTCAAAGGAAACGGCGAAATGGTGCTGTACTCCTCGGGTACGGAATTTTACGTTGCCAAAAGCGATATTTTATTCTTTGAAAGTGAAGGGGATAAAATATACGCGCAGACCGCAGGCAAAAGATACGTCACAACGTATAAGCTTTTCGAGCTTGAGGATCTGATGCCGAGTTATTTCGTGCGCATCTCAAAATCTACTATCGCCAACGTCAAGGCGATATCCTCGATGAGACGAGAGGTTATAGGAAACGGTGAGATCACGTTTAAAAATTGCGAAAGACGCGCGTATTTCTCCCGTGGATATTTTAAGAGTTTAAGAGAAAAAATCGATGAAGTGAGGTTTGGAAAATGAAAATATCAAAAATAGTTTTGGGACTTGTGTTAATAGCGGCTGCCGTTTTGTTGATCTTAGAGGCGCTTGGCATTATATTGCCGATAACCGGTATGGTCGGAGAAATAGGATTCTGGCAAGCGGTAGGCGGAATATTCCTGATTTGCGGCATAGGCTCGCTTTTGAAGTCGGGAAAGTTTTGGGAAATATTCGTGCCGCTCGGCTTCTTGTTTATGATATTTGAAAAAAATATCGCGTTTATTTGCGGTATAGAGAACGAGAATTTCATTAACAACTGGCTGGTATTCGGCTGTTCACTTTTACTTAGCGCAGGATTTATGTTTATTTTTCCTGATAGAAAGAAAAAGAGGAAAAAGGATAAAAAAAGCAAATCGGGCGTGTTCGTTCACGTAAAGGACAACGAATTTGGCGCGGCTGTTGCATATATCGACTGTGAGGAATTTGGTAACACGGTGATGGAGCATAGCGTCAAAAACAAATTCGGCGCGCTTGAAGTGCGTTTTGATAACGTGGAATGCTATAAGGGCGGAGCTACCTTGTACGTAGAAAACCGTCTCGGCGCTCTGGAGATATGCATACCTAAGACCTGGAAGGTCGTTGATAAGATAGACGTAAGACTCGGTGTTATCGATCTTGATGATGCTGAAGAGCAGGACGGTCCTACTCTTATAATTGACGGTGAGGTTTCCTTGGGCGCTATTGATATTGAGAGAATATAAAATTTAACGTCATCACAAGCGAATGTGCGCTTGTGATGACGTTTTTTTGTTATAAAAACGTGCCAACAATTGTTTTAAATTTAATAAATTATATCGGGAATAATATTATCAGTTGAAAGAAAGGAGGTTAAAAAATGAGCAAAAAAGTTTTGTTTTCCGTTATGATTTTGTTAATTATATCCGCTATGTCAATAAACGTATTAGCTTCAGACAGTAAGAGCTGGTATTGCAAAAGAAACAGTGAACACAAGCAACCCGTTCTTGATTCTGGTATGCGGTTTATAGAGCAATATGGTGGATACTACGTTGACCGCGCGCATGCTGACGATTGCTCTGATAAGGTGGTATATCTGACCTTTGATGCGGGGTATGAGAACGGAAACGTCGAAAAAATACTCGACGTTTTAGCAAAAAAACAAGTAAAGGGCGCATTTTTTGTTTTGGGGCATCTTGTGGAAGATAACACTTCTCTCGTGATGCGTATGGCAAACGACGGACATCTGGTGTGCAACCACACGTACAGTCATCCCGATATGTCAAAGAAGTCTACGTTCGAAGAATTCAAGACGGAAATTTCCGCGCTTGAAGATGTTTACCGCGAGAAAACGGGCAGGGAGCTTTGCAAATTCTTCCGCCCACCTGAAGGACGATTTTCCGAAAAGACACTTGAGTTTGCGAATGAATTAGGATATAAAACTATATTCTGGAGCTTTGCGTATGCCGATTGGGATAATAATTCTCAGATGCCGTACGATGCCGCAAAGCGTAAGATACTTGATAATATTCATAACGGAGCTATAATTTTGCTGCATCCTACTTCTGCAACTAACGCCGCCATTCTCGGTGATATCATTGATGAGCTTAAAGCTCAGGGCTATCGCTTTGGTACACTTGATGAGTTGGTGTGACAAAGTAAAAAATCAGGCTGTGCGTTTATACGCACAGCCTGTAAGCTTTAAAATCTTCTTTTTTTCTTTTTGTTGACGAGTGTCACGGTTGTAATAACTGCAACGATTATCGCAACTACGATAAGTGAAACTATCTCGGACGAAACAGCATCATCCACCGCGCCTTCTTCGCCTTCAATAACGACTCCGGTCTTGAATTTTTCCCACAGGGAATTCAGATATTGCTTGGTATCCTTATCAAGATCCTTGTAGCAGTTGGCGTCGTATTTCTCGGCAAAATTAAAGTTGTCGGGGTAGAGTATTGCTATTGCGTCCTCTCCCATATCCTCAATATAGGTCTCGTTATTATAAACGAGCGAGTTGGGGGAAGCGTAGCAGATGTATTCGGCGTTGGCGATAGCGGCTTCTTCTGAGAGCATAAAGTTGATATATGCCTCAGCGAGATCCTTGTTTTGAGCGCAGGTAGGAATACACATAGCGTCAACAAAGAGGTTGGTGTTTTCGGGATAATAGAATTGCAGGTCGACGTTTTCCGCCTGATTTTCGATCATCGTAAGATAATCTCCCGCGTAGTACGCACCGATTGCAGCCTCTCCGGATTCCATTATGTTGAATATTTCATCCATAACGAGCTTTTTGAGTAAGGGCTTCTGGCTTTGAAGCTCCTTAAGACCCTGATCCCAAATTGCGCGGTCGGAGGTGTTGACGTCAAGTCCAAGCTTGTAAAATGCTGATCCGAATGCGTCACGCGCGTTGTTGAACTGTACGATCTGCCCCGAATATTTAGAATTCCACATAAGATCCCACGAGCCAATATCATTCTCGTCTACACGGTTAGCGTCGTAAATAACGCCTACCATTCCGTAGGTGTAGGGAACAGAGTACTTATTATCGGGATCGTAGTAGAGATTTCTGAAATCATCGGAAATACAATCCTTATAGTTGGGAATATTATCGTAATTCAACTCCATAAGATAGCCCTCGTTTGCAAGTCGTGCTATCATATAGTCGGAGGGGATAATAACGTCGTAGCTTACGGCCTCGGAGGATAGCTTTGCATAAAGGTCTTCGTTAGAGGTGTAAGTCACGTAGTTTACCTTAACCTTCATCCCAAGAGTCTCTCGACAATACTCTTCAAACGCTTCGTTAACGTCGAGCGTGCCCTCAGAGCCGTCGGAGATATATTCGCCCCAGTTGTATACGTTGAGCGTGATAGTATCCTTGGAATAAACGCTTATCATAACACACGTGGACACTATGAAAACGAAAGCGCATATTACGGCAACAAGCTTTCCCGTATACGCGGGAAGTGTCTTCTGACGCGTTTTGTGCGCGTTTGCCGTGACGTGTGCGTCGTCTGCCTTGCTTGATTTGTGCTTCTTGGCGTCCTCGATAGCCGCCTTACGCTTTTTATCAGCCTTTTTCTTTTTAGCTTCCAGACGCTCAGCAGAGGATTTTTCTCTGTTGGTGATAAGAAGCAGGGTGAGAATTATTACGAAAACGATAGACGAAAGCGCGTATATCGTAGGCTTTACGGATTTCTTTGTCATACTGTAAATAAGTATAGGCAAGGTCTGGAAATCCGTACCCGAGGTAAAGTAGCTGATTACAAAGTCGTCAAAGGATAAAGTGAAGGACATTGTAAGTCCTGTTATGATACCGGGAAGTATTGCGGGGAGCTGAACCTTGAAAAACGACTGCATCGGAGTGCAACCAAGGTCAAGCGCCGCCTCGGGTAATGCCTTGCTCATCTGTTTGAACTTGGGGAGTACGTTGAGAATAACGTAGGGCAAGCAAAACGTTACGTGAGCTATAAGCATAGTCCAAAAATTAAGCTTTGTGCTAAGTCCTATAATTCCACCTACGAAAACGAAGAGGAACATCATGGATATACCCGTTATGATCTCGGGATTCATCAACGGAATATTCGTGACGGTCATAAGTGACTGACGCAAATATTTGTTTTTCATGTGATGAATTCCAAATGCCGCGGCAGTTCCGATCACGGTTGCTATCGCGGATGCCGTTACGGCAAGAATGAGCGAGTTCCTGAGGGCATTCAGTATTTCACTGTTTTCTATAAGCTCCGCGTACCATTTGTATGAAAATCCCGAAAAAACTGCGGTACTTTTTCCTTCATTGAAGGAAAAGAATATCATTACGAGTATAGGAGCGAACAGCAGGAAGAGAATGAGTCCGATGTAAAATTTAGAAAATTTTTTCATATTATCATTCCACCTCCCTCATCGTTGTCGGTGTAGTGATTTACAATAGCCAATCCCACGATAAGTATGAGCATAAGCACAAACGAAAGGGAAGCGGTCATATTGTAATTGGAAGCGGTATAATGCTGCTCTATAATATCACCGATAAGGAGAGTATCAACTCCGCCGAGCTTCTGGGAAATATAGAACGTGCTTATTGAGGGTACGAATACCATTGTTACACCCGAAATTACACCGGAGATGCTAAGGGGAAGTATCACCTTGCACAAAACTCCGAATCCGTTACAGCCAAGATCGGACGCGGCTTCGATAAGCCTGTGATCCATCTTGGACATAACCGAATAAATGGGCAGTATCATATACGGCAAAAAGTCGTAAACCATACCGATCACAACGGCAGTTTCAGTTCCGATGATATGAATAGGCTCAAGTCCTATGGCGCTGAGGATCGAGTTGATAATACCCGTATCCTGCAACAAAGTCATAAGCGCGTAGGTTCTGATAAGGAAGTTCATCCACATGGGAAGCATAAGCAGAACCACGAGCAGCTTTTGAGTTTTAGGCTTGCAGGTGGTTATAAAATACGCCACGGGATAACCGAGCAGTAAGCATATTGCCGTAGCAATTATTGCAAGTCTTACTGATTTCCAGAAGATGAGCAAGTAGTCCTTTGTGAAAAAGGCGGAAATATTGCTCATTGTAAAGGAATTGGTGCTTACGTCAGTAAATGCATAATATGCAACGAATATCAGGGGAACGAGTATAAAAAGCACAGACCAAACGATATGGGGAGCTGCCGCATATCGCTGTAAAAGCGATCTGTGAGGCTTTACAGATACGTTTCGTGTCATTCCTCGTCGTCCTCCGTGACTTCGGACAGATGGTCCATTTCGTCAGAGAAGGTAGAATAGTCACCAAACATATTGGAATACTCGGATCTTTTCATGATATGTATCGCATCGGGTTCAATATATACGCCGATGGTAGAGTCAGGAGCAACGTAGTCCGTAGTCTGTATCATCCACTTGAAGCCGTCGATATCAACGATGACCTCGTAGTGAACACCCTTGAATGTAACCGAGGTTACAAGTCCCGAGAGCATACCTTTTTCTACGGGAACGACGTCAACGTCCTCAGGACGAACTACAACGTCGACCGCCTCGTTAGGCGCAAATCCGCCGTCAAGGCACTCAAAAACGTGAGATGCGAATTTAACGGAGAAGTCCTTCAGCATAACGCCGTCAAGAATATTGGATTCACCGATAAAGTCTGCAACGAATGCGTTTACCGGCTCGTTGTAAATATCAATAGGAGTGCCGATCTGCTGTATCTTACCGTTAGCCATAACTACTACGGTGTCAGACATAGAGAGCGCTTCTTCCTGGTCGTGTGTTACGTAAATAAAGGTAATTCCCGTTTTTGTCTGAATGTTCTTAAGCTCGACCTGCATGTCCTTACGGAGCTTGAGGTCAAGCGCGGCGAGAGGCTCGTCCAAAAGGAGAACCTTAGGCTCGTTGATAAGTGCACGCGCGATAGCAACTCGCTGCTGCTGACCGCCGGAGAGCAGAGAAACGTTACGGCGTTCAAAGCCGCGAAGGTTTACAAGCTCGAGCATTGCGGCAACTCGCTCTGCGATCTCCTGTTCCTTAACCTTCTTTATACGCAGACCGAACGCGATATTATCATATACGTTCAGATGCGGGAAAAGCGCATATCTCTGGAAAACGGTGTTTACGTTTCTTTTGTATGCGGGAACGTCATTTATAAGTTGACCGTCAAAATACACCTCTCCGTCATCCGGGACTTCAAAGCCTCCGATTATACGCAGAGTAGTGGTTTTTCCACAGCCGGAAGGACCAAGAAAGGTAATGAATTCGTGGTCGTAAATGTCAAGGTCAATGTTAGATAATACCTGCTCGCCGTCAAACGCCTTGCAGATATTTTTGAGTTCTATCAGCTTTCTTTTCATTCCACATAAAAGCTCCTTTGAATAAATAGAATGGGGGCAGCAAAAAAGCAAAAAACGCCCATTAAATATTGTAGCAGATTTTGATATAAAATGCAATATATTTTCTAAAAAATTCTTTAAAATATGCCATATCTTTTAATTATTCGGGATTATTCCGAATAAAAAAGCATAATTTTACAAAAATCTTTGTTTTTCTCTTTAAATCTCCCGAATTCTTTAAAATGCTCTTTAAGAATCGGGGAGAAAAATTTTGGCAAAAACAGCAACCGAAAAAACGAACAGGGAAACGGATGAGGAGATTTTAAGAAGTAAGTAGACCGATACCGACCACAATGTAAATATCAGTATAAATGAGGTGAGGTTGAGTATGCTTTCCACGGTCTTCGGCGATAGCTTGCATAAAAGAAGTGAGGAAAATATTCTGCCGCCGTCAAAGCTTTTTATCGGCAGCAGATTCAGTATCCCGAGTGAGAGAGAGTATAGCCAAAATGAGCGGCAAAGCACTGAAGCGTCGCAAAAAGGATATATGATCAGCGCTGACAGAAAATTTGCAAGCGGTCCGCCGATGCACATTATACATTCCTTCATATAAGAATACAGTGATCGTTGTACAACGATAGTCGCCCCTAAAAATCCGAGCTTGAATTGATCCGGGCTGATGCCGCATAGCCTTGCCGCGAGTAAGTGTCCGAGCTCGTGTACGGTAACGGCAAGTATTATTGCGGGGGCAATTTGGGGTGAAAAATATAACGTTACTAACAGCAAAAATACGAATAAAAGGCTCACGTGTATTTTTGATCTCATATCTGCGTATCTCCTTAATAAGTTTTTATTGCAAATATATGAGCTTTGTGATATAATTATTTTATCAGGAAAACTTGTGGATATAGGAGAACAAAATGAAAAAGCAATTCTTTGTCAACTCATTGATATATTTTATCGCAATAGTTGCGGCGTGCCTTGTGAACTTTATCGGAGTTTCGTCACTCGCAGTAAAAATAGTAAATCTGTTTATAGTCGTGGATTTTTATATCTCGGCAATCATTTCTTCGGCGGTCGCATTTATGGTCTTAGGGGGAGTTGTTGGGGCGCTGGCGTATTTTGAAGCGTTTAAGAGTGAGGAATTCGCTCCGGCAAAGCTTTTTGGAACCGTTTCGGCAGCCGGAGTATTCCATCTTGCTATTTCCACCCTTATGGGTTTTCATCCGTTTATAGCGGGTGGTACTAAGTATCTTGCAGGCCTTATCAGTATGGGTGAGAAGTTTGACTCAGCAGGCAGCGCCGCAGATATTTACTTGTGGGAATATCTTGCCGCATTTGCAATATATTTGGTTTTTGAGATAATTGCCGTAGAGCTTGGCGCATACCTGGGCAAGCGCAGGAGAGCACAGCAGAAGGAGTCCTTGACAGCCTCAACTGATGATCTGAGAGCATAAAACTCAGGTTATTTCGCAGTGCAAAATGGCACGTTCTAATACGTGCAAAAAAATAATAATTTTTTCAAAAAAATTTTGAAAAAGGTATTGACATTTTTGAAAAAAAGAGTATAATATATATGTTGCCGTTAAAACGGTGGCAAACGCGAGAGTGGCGGAACTGGCAGACGCGCACGTTTGAGGGGCGTGTGGTTACACCGTACGGGTTCAAGTCCCGTTTCTCGCACCAAAACAAAAGGACACCAATAGGTGTCCTTTTTGTTTTGCCGCGATAAATTGGCTCGCAAACCCACCCGACGCAAAGCGTCGGCGCGGGCAACGTTTGCCGATTTGCGTAGCAAATGACGGACTTTGTCCGTCAAGACAAACTTGCCGATTCGCTTCAGCGAATCCTGTTCAAGTACGTCCCGTTTCTCGTAGTAAAACAAAAGGACACCAATTGGTGTCCTTTTGCTTTGCCTGTTTTTATTCTTAGTTTACGTCAAATAAAGACAATCGTTCTATTGACAAATTCTCGTTTTTGTGCTAATATATATTTATCTGACGATTTATAAAAAATACAAAAAAAGAAAATGGAAGTAACGTTATGAAAAGAAAGTATTTGAGAGTAGTATGCGTGTTTGCAACATTACTCCTTGCGTTTGCAGCACTCGCATCCTGCAATAACTCAGGAGATGATCAATCGGATGATACACCAAAGAAGATCACCTACAATATTATAAATGACGGAAAGGGGGAGTTTTCGATGATATATCCCGATAACGCAGAGCCCGAGCTTTCTGCTCGAGTTTCGGCACTTTGGAAGCACATTAAAGCAAAATACGGTGTTACTGTCAAGTCGGAGAGCGATTGGAGCGTGGATAATGAGACAAACGAAACAGTTACTTCAGACTCGAGCGTTCACGAAATACTTATCGGAGATACTAACCGTGAGGAAAGCCGCTTGGTTGCCAAAGAATATAAGGATCTGCGCGGATTTGTCGTAAAGGTCGTCAACGGAAAAATAGTCATATGGGGTAACGATCTTTTGCAGACACTTGAAGCAATTCAGTATTTTGAGGACATCTTCCTTCAGTCTGATGCTCCTGCCATTGACGAGGACTTTTGCTTTGTCCACGACATGAGCGAGTACGGTTCAATAAGCTACATCCTCGCTAATGAGTTTTCTGTAACTTACTCTCAGGAACGCAGCAGCCGTGAGCTTATGAGCGCAAGATCGTTGGCAAAATATCTTCAGGGTATCACGGGAACAAAGCCTGTAACGCATTCCGATGCAGGTGAGATCATAGGCAAGGAAATACTTATCGGCGCTACTAACAGAGAACAGTCGATTGAGATCGATAAAACGCTTAATTATATGGACTATTACGTCAAGGTATCCTCCGACTGCGTAGTCCTTATCGGCGGAAGCCCTTTGGCGACTGAGAGTGCGGTCAATCATTTCAAGAACGCTATTGAGACCGGCGAGATAACTTCGCTTTATCAGGGATACGAATACAGCTTTGATTTTGATCTTTATATCAAGGATTCGTTGATGTATAATGTAGATTCCTTCGTTCCCGTATGGGCAAACAATTTTACCGTTCCCGAGTGGCTTACGGATTTTGATGAAAAGCTGTACGCTATGACCTGCCCGACAGGCAGACTTGTGGGAGACGCTCACCGTGGAGATACACAGCATTACCCTGAAAACTCTCTCCCCGCTATCCTCAGCGCAATTATGCTTGGTGCGGATTCTGTGGAGATCGATATCAGACTTACCAAGGATAACATAATGGTGCTTTTGCACGACGAACATCTTAAGCGTGCAACTAACTGGAATGAAATGCGAGGCAAGAACGGTCTGCCGACCTCTGAGAAAGTTAGTGACTGGACTTATGAGCAGCTTCTTCAGTTGAATCTTATGCACAACGGTAATGTTACCGAGTATAAGATCGCTACTGTTTACGAGGCGGTAAGCTTATTCGATGGACGCACTCAGATACACTTTGACTGTAAGGATGAGTCAATAGACAAGAATTCGGATGTTTATTTGCTTGCTGAGGAGCTTGACGTCAAGGAGTGCTTTATATACTATTACGGAATAGATACTATGAAGCAGTGGGTATCCTATAACCCCGAAGACACCGAGTTTGAGAAAATAGTTAATAGAGTTAGCGGCTATCTCGAGCTTCCCGATCATGCTTTGCGTAATCGTAAATTTGAGCTTATTGCTTTGTACGGCGATCATGCTGAAGGATGGCATAAGCAGTACAGTCTCGGATATAAGATGGTATTTACCAACAAGATCTATGATTTTTGCCGTTACGTTGCTAAAAACCAATCCCCCATTGTTTAGTCGGGCTAAAGGCAATTCAACGAAAGGTTTATAGCATTCAACTTTCAGTTGCTTGACAGCACCCGAATCGAGTGTTATAATAGCGTTGTAATCATTGTTTTGGAGGTTGCCTTATGAAAAATCAAAACGTGGCAGAGAAGTATCTGACTCAGAAAAAGACGGGGGCGCTGGAGATCATATTTGCCGTTATAACCGCAATAGGCGCGCTGCTGTTTTTTATGCACTGGAGATATTACGGCGTTCCTGCGCTTGCTGTGGGTATCGGCGGACTGATATTTACCAACGCCGCAAAGATCAAGGATGCCGAGTTTGACGGCCTGATAGACAGAATAATTATAGACAAGCGGATCGAGCTTCAAAAGGATAACGTTCTTCGTACCTTTGATGCTGAGAAAGAGCCGCGTGTGATCGGTAAGGATAAGTCTATACGTACTTCTACGTACTATATCGCGGAATTGAATTATAAAAAGAGTGAGGCTCAGATCACACTCCACGAATTTGATCTTTGTAAGATGGATGCTGTTACAAGGACAGTAAAGCTACCTTATGAGTGTCACGTGGAGCTCGTTGAGAGTGAGATGATGACGGATATAGGCAGAAAGAAGCTTTATCACATCGTATGCGAGGAGCAATCATTCAGAATTCCCGTCGAAACGGATTCGATCGACGTCGATAATTTCATTTCTCATTTTAATAAATAACAAAATGGCTGTTGCATACGCAACAGCCATTTTTTGTGGGGATAATCAGCCCTGTTTTTATTTATCCTTCTTTAAGCTCTTTCTTGAACCGTCGGGATACTGTATAACAGTGTTATCAAGCATCGCACCGAATGAAGCACGTATCTCGTTGATATACTCTTGACGGAGCTCTGCCTGCTCTTGCTTTTCCGCGGGAGTCAGCTCCTCGGTCTTGGATTTTTTAGCAAGCTCGTTTATTCTGTCCAGCTTCTGCTTTTCCATAGGGTTATCCTCTCAGAGTAATGCCGAGCTGAGCTTCCATAGCCTTAAGTATCTTTGCGGCGCACTTTTCCGCTTCTTCAACGGTAAGTGTTCTGTCACTTGCGCGAAGAGTAACCCTGATGGAAACTGACTTCTTGTTTTCTCCGATCTGATGTCCTCTGTAAATATCAAAGAGAGAAACGTCCTCAACGAGCTTACCGCCTGCCTTCTTGACCTCAGCAAATACCGCGCCGACTTCAAGAGATTCCTCGCAAACGAATGAGAAGTCACGGGTCGTAGCAGGGTACTTGGGAAGAGGCGTGTAGATCTTGTTAGGATCCATAAGCGCGAATATCTCATCAAAATCAAGCTCTGCGGCGTATACGGGTGTGTTTACGTCGTAGTTTTTGAGTGCGAGGGGATGGATTTCACCGAATACGCCGATGCACTTGTCACCTACGGTGATCTTTGCGCATCTGCCGGGGTGATAGGAAACGTTATCGCTGCAAGCGGTTACGGTGTAATTCTTGATCTGTGCGAGCGCGAGAATGTTCTCGCATACACCCTTTGTGGTGTAGAAATCACAGTCGCCGTACATACCGAGTACGATAACCTTATTCTCATTGGGAAGCTTATCGGGTGTGGTGGGAATATATACGGTAGCAACCTCAAAGAGTTTGACGTTCGTATTGTTGAAGTTATAGTTTCTCGCAAGAACCTCAAGCATGGAGGGAAGCGCAGTTGTTCTCATGATGCTTGTGTCCTCGCCAAGAGGATTGGAGATCACGACGGAATTTCTGAGTGCGCTGTCAGCGGGAAGTCTTACCTTGTCGTAGTACTTGGGGCTGATGAAGGAGAATGTCTCTATCTGATTGAGTCCCATACCGCACATAGCGTTTTCAACGTCAACCTCAAATTTTTGCTTGGGTGTGCGTCCGCCCTGCGTGGTCTCACCCTTGATCTGACTCGAGGTGATGCGGTTATAGCCGTAAATTCTCGCGATCTCCTCGGCGATATCGTTCATACATCCAAGGTCAGCGCGGAATGAGGGAACGGTGATCGTGCCGTCAGAAACCTTGCACTCAAGTGTTTCAAGGATCTTTATCATTTCATCGGCAGGAACGTCTGTGCCAAGGAAATTGTTGATAACCGCGGGGTTGAAGGGAAGTGTTGTGGGCGCCTGTTTGCCGGGATATACGTCAATAAACTCATTTACAACGTCACCGGCACCGAGAAGCTCAACAAGCTCGCATGCGCGCTCAAGACCTGCATAGCAGTTCTCGGGATCAAGTCCTTTTTCAAATCTCGCAGAGCTTTCGGTACGCATACCGTTTTTCTTAGCGGTTACTCTTACGGAAGAACCGAGGAAGCAAGCGGACTCAAAAACTACGGTAGTAGTGCTGTCCTTTATCTCGCTGTTTGCTCCACCCATAACACCTGCCAAAGCAACTGCCTTTTTGCCGTCGGCAATAACCAGCATGGAGTTGTCAAGCGTGTGCTTCTGATCGTCAAGAGACATAAACTCTTCGCCGTCAGCTGCTCTGCGTACGATGATCGAGGAGTCGTCAAGGCAAGCGTAATCAAATGCGTGCATAGGCTGACCGTACTCAAGCATAACGTAGTTGGTTATATCAACGATATTGTTGATAGGACGAACGCCGCTTGCGCGGAGTCTCATACGCAACCAAAGGGGAGAAGGAGCGATCTTAACGTTCTTTACCACTCTCGCCATATATCTCTGGCAGAGCTCGGGAGCGTCTATTTTAACGGAGAGATGATTACTTACGGTGTCGCCGTCGTTCGTGCCCTTAACTGTGGGCGTGGGGAGCTTGAATTCTCTGCCAAAGGAAACGGCGCTCTCACGCGCAAGACCTATAACGGAGAGACAGTCGGGACGGTTAGAGGTGATCTCAAACTCAACGACGGTGTCCTTGAGAAGAAGCGCATCTCTTATGTCCATACCGAGCTTGTCTGCATATTCATCGTCAAGAATGAGTATGCCGTTGGGCTCCTTGCCGGGCATATCGTGCTCGGTAAGCTCAAGCTCGCCGATAGAGCAGAGCATTCCGTTTGATTCAACGCCACGGAGCTTGCCTGCCTTGATAACTACGTCGCCGGGGAGCTTTGCCACGGGAATAGCCGCGGGAACGATAGCGCCCTCAAATACGTTTTGCGCGCCGGTTACTATCTGTACTACCTCAGAACCGATATCCACCTGACAGATCTGCAGGTGATCGCTGTTTTCGTGAGGAGTGATCTTTAATATTTTTGCAACGACTACGTTTTCTATGTTTGCACCAAGCTCTTCAAAGCACTCAACCTTAGAGCCCGTGTCAGTCATTCTGTCGCAGTAATCCTTTGAGGATATATCGCTTACGTCAACGAAGTCGGAAAGCCAATTTCTTGATAAATTCATATGTTAGACCTACCTTTCTACCAAATCAGAACTGCTCGAGGAAACGGGTATCGTTTTCGTAGAGCAAACGCATATCGTCAATACCATAATACTTCATGGCAATTCTTTCAACGCCCATTCCAAATGCAAATCCGCTGTATTCTTCAGGGTCTATTCCGCAGTTGGAAAGAACGTAGGGGTGAACCATTCCCGCGCCGAGTATCTCGATCCAACCCTCGTTTTTACAAACGCGGCAACCGTTTCCGCCACAAACGAAGCAAGAAACGTCAACCTCAGCGGAGGGCTCTGTGAACGGGAAGTGGTGGGGACGGAAGCGGAGCTTGGTATTGTTGCCAAAGAGTGTCTTTGCAAAGGTTTCAAGCATACCCTTGAGGTCGCCCATAGTAATGCCCTTATCTACAACGAGACCTTCGATCTGATGGAAAAGGGGAGAGTGAGTAGCGTCAACCGCATCGGAACGGTAAACGCGACCGGGAGAGATTATTCTTATCGGAGGCTTCTGATGCTCCATAGTTCTTACCTGAACGGGAGATGTCTGAGAACGGAGAAGAATGTTCTCGGTGATATAGAAGGTATCCTGTGTGTCGCGTGCCGGGTGATTCTCGGGAATGTTAAGCGCCTGGAAGTTGTAGTAGTCGTATTCAACCTCAGGGCCTTCTGCGATGGAGAAGCCCATTCCTATGAATATGTCCTCGATGGTTCTCTGTACCTGGATAAGGGGATGAAGCTTACCGGGAGCAGAAACCTTGGCAGGCATGGTTACGTCAATTTTCTCGGATATCAATCTCTTTTCAAGCTCTGCGTTTTGCTGAGCCTCTGCCTTGACCTTGAGGGATGCCTCAATTTCCGCGCGAACTTCGTTGGCAACCTGTCCGATAATAGGTCTTTCCTCCGCAGTGAGCGCGCCCATTCCGCGCAAAACGGCAGTCAGCTCGCCCTTTTTACCAAGGTATTGGATTCTGATCTGCTCAAGATCTGCGCCATCAGCCTCGATAGCGGCAAGTGCCTGAGCTTTAATGCTTTGAAGCTTTTCTTTCATTGCAATCGTCCTTTCAAAATATATGATAATTTAATTTTGATATTTATAAAAAATAACCCCGTCCTACAAACATAGGACGGGGTAAAATACTCCGCGGTACCACCTAAATTTCGCGCCAAAGACGCGACACTTAAACGAATAACGGCTCGTAACCGGATCTTACTAATTGCACGGGCGTTCACAAGACCTGCTCCGAAGTGAAATGCAATTTTTTCTATCCGTACTCGCTTCCAGCCGTGGCGAGCTCTCTGTTACGGAAGTGCGAAAAAAAGCTATCTTCATCAACGCATTTGAATATTAAAACATCATTAAATATTATAACACAAACATTGCGGTTTTGCAATAGATTTTTACATTTTTTTATAAAAAATAGAGGCTGTCTCAAATTTGCATTTGAGACAGCCTGATAAAAAGCATTAGTCTTCTTTTTCCTCTGCAGGAATGTAGAGCTCATAGTTCTTGAGCTTGGTATCGGTGAATACGAACGTGCCGTAGTACGTTGTCTTTACCTTGGAAAGATCCTTGCTCTGGAGATATGCATTCTGGTTGAATACGATCGGTATCACGGGGAGATCTTCCATCAGTATCTTTTCAGCATCGTGAAGAATGGAAGCGCGAGCTTCGATATCCTTCTGCTTGAATGCTTCTTCTATCTTTGCGTTATATGCCTCGCTGTTGTATCCGGAAATATGTGCGGGGATCTCAAAGGAGGTGCTGTTAAGGCTAGAAGCCGCGCCGCCTGTGAAGCATTTAGCAAAGGGAGCAAGTACGCCGAATGCATCGGCAGAGATTGCAACGTAGTCGATAGCGGCTACTTCAAAGAGACCTGCGCGATAGCTTTCTGCCCATATATCATCACGGATATCCTTGGGAGTTTCATCAATGGTCTTCATGTAGTCGTCATTTTCGATAACTTCAATAGGATTGATGCAAACGTGAAGTCCGAGAGTTTCCCAAGCTGCCGCAACCATCTCTGCAATCGCCATGTGAACATCGTCGTATGCAGCAACGGAAATAGTGAACATATATTCCTTGTTTCCGAGTGCATTCTTAATGAGTGTCTGAGCTTCAGCAATCTGCGAAGCATTTCCACCGGAAATAAGATCGCCACCGATCTCACGGAAGAGATCTGCCTTTGAGAAGAGTCCGCCCTTACCGTCGGTGTCAAATACACCGTAGGGAACGAGTCCCGTAGCCGCGCGAGCGAAAACTACCTTTTCAGCGATTGCGTTACGGTCGATGACCATAGACATTGCTTTTCTTACGTCGGGATTAGCGAAGATCTTATCTCCGTCAACGCCCTCAACGAGAACTCTGTCCTCGATCTTGTCGCTCTTCTTATCAGCGGGAGCGAGACAGTTGGTTATGTATGCGGTCTGGTCTTTTGCAAGGCTATTGAATCCCGATGCGGAGTAATACTCTATTACAGCGTTCTGGTTAAGAACGTAGGTGTGAGTGCTCATAGCATCGCTCACCTTTGCCTTATCCTTGTACTGACCTCTTACAGAAAGCGGGATATCGCCAACGAAGAAGAGCTTACCTTCGTTGTAAGCCGCCATTATCTGCTCATCATTCATGGTGTAGTTGATGATGATTCTGTAAGGTCTTACGCTCTCATCAACGTCATCCTTTTCGATGTCGCGGTAGTAGTAGGGATTTCTCTCGAGAGTGATATGCTCGTCGCCTGCCTTGTAGGAAACCTCTCTGAGTCTGAAAGGACCGCTGGAGCAAATGGTTGCAGGCTTCTTAGCCCAGTCAGCAGTCTTGGACACGATATCCTCACGGATCGGAGCAAGAGCGTAGCTGGAGATCTTGATCAAGAACTGATCGTAGTCTATCTTTTCTTCGAAGAGGATTCTTATCTGCTTCTCGTTGATAGCGCTTATAGCAACGTCGTCAATAGAAACGTCGCCTTCCTTAGCGGCACGCGCATTCTTTATGTCAAAGAGAAGAGAAGCGGCTTCAAAGGAGCTGTCAGACTGGAGAACGCGGGTCCATGCAAAATAAACGTCATTTGCGGTGATCGCGGTACCGTCAGTCCAGCAGGTATCCTGAAGTGTTATTATCATCTCGTATTCTTTTGTGTTATCATCTTCGCGGATAGTGTAATCCTTAGCCAAGGATTTTTTTACTTTTCCGTCATCGTCGAGAACGAAGAGATTGTCGAATACAAGGCTTACTATCTTGAGTGCGGATTCATTTCCGAATGCATACGCGGGATCAAGATCATAGATCTGATCGGTGAGATACATATCGATATAAGCACCCAGATCGTCTTCGTCTTTTGCACAACCCGCGAATACGGATGCAACAATAAGCAAGCACAGGGTCAAAGAAATAATTCTTTTGATCATGGATAGGGATCCTCCTATAGGTAAAAACTATTAGTCACAATTATGGACTTTACTCATAGTATTATAACATTTTTCTTCTATAAAATCAATGAAAAATAATATAAGATTTTAATATTTGGCTAAGTGCACAATTGTGAGGGTGCTGCATTGTATGTTTTGTCAAGAATAAAGGGGTTTTTATGGAAAAATATCTTACAAGTAATCTCGTGATGGAGAGCTCTTCGATAAAAAAATCATTTTTATCTGAAACAGACAGAGATTTTTATTCGAGTGAGATTCGCGGTGGAGTCGAAATATGCCGCTTGAAGATACGTGATGATGAAGATAAAAAGCGGACCGGAATAGACATAGGCAGCTATACGACGATATATACACAGCCTATCACAAGCTACGGCGAGAGCGAGCTTGAAGGCATTTCGGAAATAGTGGCAGACGAGCTTATGCGACTGATATCGGTGCAGCCTAATGAAAAAAATAAAAGGCTGAGAGTTCTCGTCGTGGGGCTTGGGAACAGGGAGATCACTTCGGATTCTTTAGGCGTCAGGACGGTAGACGTTTTAAACGTTACGAGGCACGTCGAATTGCTTGACGAAAAAATGTTTTTGGCTACACGTTCTAATTCCGTTTGTGCAATTGCCTGCGGCGTGCTGGGGAAAACGGGGATCGAAACGCTTGAGATCCTGCGTGGGATAGTATCACAGATATCTCCCGACGTCATTGTTGCCGTTGATGCCTTAGCGGCTCGTGAGCACGGAAGGCTTGTATCGGTGATCCAGCTATCCGACGCGGGAATAGTGCCGGGGGCAGGGATAGGTAACAGACGCGACGAGCTGAGCGCGCGAACGCTCGATGTCCCCGTGATATCGATAGGAGTTCCCACGGTGATCTCGGCGGCGACGTTTGTGTGCGATAGCTTTGAAAAATGCGGTATTTCCAAAATTGACGCAAAGGCAGAGCGGACGCTGAAGGAGCTCGGCACTCTTTTTGTCACGCCTAAGGATTGCGATGCCCTTGTGAAGACTTGTTCAGATCTTTTGGCGCGATCGATTGAAGCGGCGCTGATGTAATAAAAAATCCTTTTCGCAAATATATTGTTACTGACGTAGTATTTATTTTTGCGAAAGGATCGGATATGGATAAAAATTTGCTGAAATATAACGGTAAAAATCAAGTATGCCATTATACTGCCGAGAAGTATCAGGATTTTAAAGGAGTACGCGGAGGGGCGCATCAATTCGCTTCGAGATACAGACGCTGGTATATAAGCTATCTCGTAACGGGCACGCTCGTGCTTTTCTGTACGCTGTTACTGTTTCTCTTTGGCGTTGGCGGATCGGGAGAAAATCTAATAGGGGATTTTGGCTTTGAGAAGATAGCGGACAAGGTGATAGGCTTTATCGCAGATATCGGCTTCGCTGAAGTGCCGAATACTGATAGCGGAAATGGGGAGTTGCCAAAGCCCAATACGGATAAGGATAAAAATAATTCCTCGCAGGATAAATCTCCGACGGATGATAACAAGGATCAGAACGGAGATATTTACGATTTTGATTATTCCTTAGTGCCTGACGGTCACATACCGATAATACCTATGGATCTTTCGTTGACATCATACGGAGATAAATATATCAATAATTCCACGGGGTACTCACCCGCCTTGGAGTATCTTCTGAACAAGGAGCTTTTCGTGGGGAATACTAACGCAGGATTTTCTCCGGATAAGCCGAGAGTGCTTGTCCTTCATACGCATTCCACTGAGGCGTATTCCAAGAAAGACGCTGTTTCCTGCGAGTCCTTTGATGAGTACGGACGGAGTAACGATAAGTCAGAAAACGTCGTAGCTGTCGGTAAGCTGATCTCCGACGAGCTTAATCGGCAGGGAATTTGGTCGGTACATTGTACCGTAATGCACGATAGCACGCAGTATAAAGATTCCTACGCAAACGCCGCCGAGACTATAAAGAAATATCTTGAAAAATATCCTTCGATCGAGCTTGTTATAGACGTTCATCGCGACGCGGTGATAAAATCAAGCGGGGAAGTGGTCAAAGCCGTCACCGAGGTCGACGGCAAAGCGGCGGCACAGGTTATGTGCGTGGTTGGTACGGATTTTGGCGGTGAGGAGTGTCCGCGTTGGGAGGATAATCTTTCATTGGCTCTGAAGCTCAGAAGTGCTCTGAACGACAGCTATGAAAATATATGCCGCCCCGTGACGCTCAAATCCTCTACATACAATCAGGAGTTCTCAAAATACTCGATTTTACTCGAGATCGGAACGAGCGGAAACAGTCTTGAGGAAGCAAAAATATCCGCTGAGCTTGTCGCACAGGCGATAGCCGACCTTTTAAAATAATTTTTCAAAAATGGAAAAAATATTTCAAAAAACACTTTACAAATAAGAAAAAGTATGCTATAATTATTCCATAAATGGAATAGGCGGTGGCGTATGAATTACATTGATAGAATTAAAAAGATAAAAAACGAGAAGAAGATCACCAATGATAAGCTTTCCGAGATCACGGGAATACCGCTGAGTACGCTCAGTAAGATAATGGCGGGTATCAGTGATTCTCCCAAGCTTTCTAATATCGTATCTATTGCAGATGCGCTCGGTTGCTCTCTTGATTATATCGTGAGCGGTACTCCCGAGAATCATAATAATTGCACTCTTTCGGCAGATGAATTGTCATTGATCGATCTTTACAGAAAGCTCGATGCTCATTCTAAAGAGCTTGTGACTATGGTTGCAAATAAGGAATCTCAGCGTGTTGTTGCCGCAAGCACAGCTACGACCTCTGTTCGCAGGGAGCGCGCTACAAAGACCGCGAAGATTCTTTCCGCAGTCAACTCTGTATCCGGACTTGCTAAGCGAAGCATACTTCTGTATGATCTTTCCGTATCCGCAGGTACGGGTGTTTATCTTGATGACGCTGAAACTGAAGAGATCATGATTCCCGAAAATGAAAAGACGAGGATTGCGGATTTTGCATTGCGTATTAACGGTAACAGTATGGAGCCTAAATACCATGACGGAGACATTGTTCTCGTTGAAGATACAGATTCCGTTGAGGTTGGCGAGCTTGGTATTTTCGTGCTTGACGGAAACGGATACTTTAAAAAGTTTGGCGGCGACCGCCTGATCTCTCTTAACGAAGATTACGGCGATATTCTTCTCGACGGATATACCGAGATCGTATGCTGCGGTCGAGTAGTTGGAAAGCTTAAAAAGAGAGTATAATATTTCAAAAACAAAAACAAGGCTATGACTCATAGCCTTGTTTTTTATTATTCGGTTATTATAAAATACTAAAACAAAACGGATTTGCCGCATTTTCCATTCCAAACATTTTTACTGCCATTCGATACATCGCTTTTGCGTGAATACGGTCGTGCCAAATAAAGCGGCGGAGAACTTTGCGAAGCGACCAAAGCTCACCGTAGCTACCTTCTATAACTGCATTGTTAAGAAAATCGGCTTTTGCTTCAAGAAGTTCAAAACCTCGTTTTCTGCATTCGTAAATATTGCCGTTGTTATCGGCATCAACACCTATTTCGGCGAAATAATATCCGTTTACATTTTTAGTATGCTCGTACATTTCCTCAGCAGAACGCGGTACATTGCCGTAAAAAGTTTTACGCTCGGGTGACGCAGTAGCACTCTTATTGGGGATAGACTCATACAATGCGATAAAATCCTTTGATGATTTCAATGCAATGGTTTTTAATATCTCATATTCCTCTGCCGTGAGCGGTGTTTTTTCACTATCAAAAAGTACGTCGGAATCAGCATCTTTGATTGTCAGATCTGATTCTTTTTCTTGTACGATAATTACTTCTATGTTGTCGTTTGCATCTTTGCCTGACCATTTGAGATACGAAAGAATCTCTCCGGGCATCTTTGCTTTTGCAATTTCGAGGTTTTCTCCACGGGTATATGCGCCGATATAATCTACCGCATAAAGCAACGTGTCGTTGCCGTTATGTTCCCATACGCACTTTATAATCATAGTTTTACTCCTTATAAACAAAGTACACGATCTCATCAGGCAGATTCATAATGTACTCCTTCGCTTGTGGGGGATAGATGCTCTTGTTAGGTATATCTTCGAGCGGTATCCAACACATATTCAGCTCGATACGCTCATTGCCCAAATCGTCGAGCGCCTTGAAATTTCTATTAAGAGGAATTTGCGTTTCGTCCTTCAAGGAAATCAGATAGTACAAATTGATCTGCTGACAAGGACGATTTCCCCAAGGGAAGAAATTTTCATTCACCATAAGCAATCTTTCGATCTTGATGTCTGCGCCGATCTCTTCCTTGAACTCTCGCACAAGGGTCTCGTCGGTCGTTTCTCCAAAGGCAACGTGACCACCGATAAAGGCATAGCCATCGTCTCCCTCTGCATTTTGCATAAGCACCTTCCCGTTATGTATAAGCACACCGCCGACACGGTACGAAAAGATATAATCGTTAGTTTTGAAAAGTATATCTGACATTTTGTATCACCGCTTTTATTAAATCAATGTGATTGAATAAACAATTCCGCATCTCTGAGAATATTTTTTGTTTCTTCGAATGTTAACATTTTTATGGCATCCTCATAAGGAATGAATTCCGCTGAGTCAACCTCTGCTTCTTGGCGAACAATGTTTTCCGATGTGCATTTGCCGAGGAAGTAAACAGATTGTTTTATCGAGTCGGGAACGCGGGGAAGCGGATATTCGATTTGATATCTGAAGCCCGATATAACCTCTACTTCCGCACCGGTTTCTTCTTTCAATTCGCGAATAGCCGTTTGCAATTCGCTCTCCCCGATCTCCATGTGACCTTTTGGAAAGCCAATATCACCGTTTAAGCTTTTAATTATCAAATAATAATTTTTGTTTTCAATTTGCTTGTAAGCAACGAAACCGCAGGATTTTATGTATCTCATTTTCATTTCAAATCATACAGCCACTTGCCGTCTTTTTGATAGTAGAAAAACTCGCTTAAATTATCCTCTGTAAAAACACGAATCATATCTTTCATATCAAGCGAAAGATTGAGATTGGGAAGATTATCAATTTCTTCCCACCACACTTTTCCTTCCGCAGAAGAAACAAGCTCACCCTCAAAACGAGTCGCTTTATAGAGTAAAACAACGTATCTGCATTCGTTTTCGTACCAATCCTTTATTCCACACAGTTGAGGTGAGTAAATTTTTAATCCAGTTTCTTCTTGAACCTCACGAATTACCGCATCTGTAAATGACTCTCCGTGCTCTACGTGACCACCCGGGAAAGTAATTCCAGGCCAATCTTTTTTCTGTCGGTCTATAACGACTATCTTATTCCCGTCGCAAACCATACACATATTTGTAAATTCAACTTTTTCTATTCTTGGCATAATAATTCTCCTTATGGCGAGTATCAAAAGCGTGTAGTACTCAAAAAGTTGCCGTTTCGATAATTATATCATAAAGGCCGACAATATTCAAGACCATTATCAAGGATTAAATCTCATATTTTCGGACACTATATCTTTGATGAGGAGGGATTTGATATGATAAAGGTACTCGAGGTTATCAGCGACACGAATATAGGCGGGGCAGGGGTGCTTTTGATAAACCGTTTGAAGCACGTTGATCGGTCAAAATTTGATACGCGCGTTCTTCTTCCGTCGGGAAGTGCGCTTACGTCAAAATTTCGTGACATAGGTATTAAATGTATTGAAATGGATATATGCGGCGACCGTTCTATGGACATGAGAGCCGTCAAAAAGTTTTGCAGAGTTATCGGTAAATATTCTCCCGATATAATAAATTCTCACGGATGTATGAGTGCTCGTATAGCCGCAAAGCTTTGCGGAGTGCCTGTAAAAATATGCACGCGTCACTGCGTGTTTCCCGTTTCTCACAAATACCGTGCTATAAAGCCGTTTGCCGCTTTATTTAACGCTTATTTATCGGATCGTTTTATTGCGGTTGCAGAGTCAGCAAAGGGAAATTTACTTGCGCTTGGTGTTCCCGAAAATAAAATATCCGTTATAATAAACGGCGCTGAGCCACTTAAATTGCTCGATCAAAATGAAAAACACGCTTTTCGCCAAAAACTCGGAATATCCGACGCTGCTTGTGTATTGAGTTTTTGTGCGCGGCTTGAGAGGTGCAAGGGGCACGAGTGGTTTTTGGACGTTGTGTCTGAGCTTAAAAAGCGAGGCGTGCATTTTGTTGTATTGTTTATCGGTGACGGCAGTCAAAGGCAATTTTTGATGAGGAAATGCAGGGAACTTGGGATTTGGAGCTTTGTAAGATTTATTGGCTTTGTTGACGATACGTCACCGTATATGAATATTGCCGATATAAATATAAACTGTTCCGTAGGAACGGAGACGTCCTCGCTTGCGCTTTCCGAGGGAATGAGCGTGGGGCTGCCTGCCATCGTCAGCGATTACGGTGGCAACTCGTATATGATAAAACACGGTGTGAACGGTTTAGTCTGCAAATGCTATGACTATATGGCTATGGCATATAGTATTGAAAGACTTATTGATGACGGCGAATTGTATTCGCAATTATCTTATCATGCTTACCGTCGATTTTATAAGGAGTTGAACGCCGCTAATATGGCGCGGCAGACCTACCGACTATACGAAAAGCTTTACAAAAAAATATAAACGGAGCAGTAAAAACTGCTCCGTTTATATTTAGAGTCTTAATCTCTGATAACAACACTGACTTCCTTATTGTCGGTTGAAGCGGCGGCTCTCATAACTGTTCTGATAGCCTTTGCAATCTTTCCGCCCTTACCGATTACCATACCCATGTCACTTTCAGCAACACTGAGAACGAGAGTAACTTTGCCGTTCTCCTCGGTTTCAAGTATCTGGACATCGTCGGGATGATCGACAATAGCCTTGGCAATGTTGCACAGGGTTTCTTTTAAATCGGTCATCTGATACACCCGTCCGATCAGTCAATTATGTTGGACTTCTTAAGGAGTGCCTTTACGGTGTCAGTGGGCTGTGCACCGTTGGAGAGCCAGGTCTTAGCCTTATCAGCGTCGATCTTGAGCTCATCGCTGCGGGGATTGAAGTAACCGAGCTCCTCGATGAAACGACCGTCTCTGGGAGAACGGCTATCAGCTACGATAACACGGTATGTGGGAGCCTTCTTTGCGCCCATTCTTCTAAGTCTCATTTTTACTGCCATTTTTTGTTTCCTCCAAAAATATATTTTTTATAAATTTATTAAAAATCCGTGCCGAATTTTATCGGTTAATTGAACGGAATTTTCATACCCTTTTTCCCAAATCTCGAAAACTGCTTGGGATTTGAAAACTGTTTCATCAGCTTTCTGATCTGCTCGAACTGCTTGAGCAGCTTGTTTACTTCCTCAACGGTAGTTCCGCTGCCTGCGGCAATTCTTTTCTTACGGGATGCGTTGAGAAGCTCGGGCTTCTGACGCTCCTGCTTTGTCATCGACTTTATAATAGCCTCGGTTCTTGCAAGCGCTTTTTCATCAAGTTGTGCGTCCTTGAATGCTCCCGGCTTCACCCCGGGCATCATACCCATGATCTGTTCAAGGCTTCCCATATTTTTGATCTGAGCAAACTGATCGAGATAGTCGTCAAGAGTGAAGGTGGACTCTCGTATTTTCTTTTCAAGCTCCTGCGCCTTCTTCTCGTCGTAAGCCTGCTCAGCCTTTTCGATAAGGGAGAGAACGTCGCCCATTCCAAGAATTCTCGATGCCATTCTGTCGGGGTGGAAGGGCTCGATCGCGTCAAGCTTCTCTCCGACACCGATGAACTTTATGGGCTTGCCCGTAACATGCTTTACGGAAAGCGCCGCACCACCTCTCGTGTCACCGTCAAGCTTTGTGAGAATTACGCCCGTTACGTCAAGAAGCTCGTTAAATGTCTTTGCAACTGTAACGGCGTCCTGACCGATCATTGCGTCGATGGTCAGCAGTATCTCGGTGGGTTTAACGTTTGCCTTTATATTCTGAAGCTCTTCCATGAGCTGCTCGTCGATGTGCAGACGTCCTGCGGTATCGATGAACACCATGTCGTAGCCCTTTTGAATAGCATACTTAACGCCTTCTGTGGCGATCTTTACGGGAGATACCTGATCACCCATTGTGAAAACGGGAATATCAAGCTTCTCGCCAACTATCTGGAGCTGCTTGATCGCGGCAGGACGGTAGATGTCACAAGCAACGAGCAGGGGATGCTTGCCTTGCTTTTTGTACATTCCCGCAAGTTTACCCGCGTGCGTGGTCTTACCCGCGCCCTGAAGACCTACCATCATAATTACCGTGGGAGGATTTGAAGCTATGGTAAGCTTGGACTGAGATCCGCCCATCAGATTGATAAGCTCTTCATTAACTATTTTTACTATGTGTTGAGCAGGGAGCAGGGATTCAAGAACTTCTGCGCCAACGGCTCTTTCAGAAACGCTGTTTATAAAATCCTTAACAACTTTAAAGTTAACGTCAGCCTCAAGGAGCGCAAGCTTGATCTCGCGCATACCCGCTTTGATATCGGCCTCAGTGAGTTTTCCCTTGTTTTTGAATTTTTTGAAGGCATTTTCTAATTTTTCACTCAAGCTCTGAAACATTTTATACCTCCTAATAAATCAATTTTTTATTGCTTTACAAGCTCCGCAAGCTCGGCAATCTGCCTCTGTGTTTCGGGCGGGGCATTTTGCATTATCGCTTTGTCGTAAAGAGCGGTAACGGCGGATTCCACAGCCTGAAGCTTTTTTGCAAGTCCAAGCTTTTCCTCATAAAAGTGCAGATCCTCTTCGGATTTTTTTATGATGTCTCTTACGCCCTGGCGTGATATTCCGATTTGCTCAGCTATCTCGGCAAGTGAAAGATCCTCATTGAAATACATATCCATCACGGTTCTTTTTCTATCGGAAAGAAGCTCGCCGTAGAAGTCCAAAAGGTAGCTGATATTAAGATCCTTTTCAAACATAAAACGTACGCCCTGTAAGTGATTTTTTGATGTAAAGCAAAATACTTTACATAGTATACCACATTATTTTTGATCTGTCAACACTATTTTTGCATTTTTTTGTAATTTTTTTAAAAAAAATTGAGGTATTTTTTCGTCAAAATACTTGACAAGCAATGACAAAAAGTGTATTATAATTATGATAACTATAAGGCGTTGATAAGGAGCGGTAGTGACACGGATTTCAGAGAGCTGTTGGTTGGTGTGAAACAGTTTCACGGTCATATACTATATCACCTTTGAGCTTGCCGTCGAAAGCGTTGAAATATCACAAGTAGAACGGTACGTATTCCTGCGTTAAAGGATAATGTATTTATTGTACATAAGTGGTCTTGTGACAAAAAGAGTGGTACCGCGGATGCAGTTTTTGCCTTCGTCTCTTGTGATTATATAAGAGATGGGGCTTATTTTTTTAGAAAAAGAACGTGAGGTGTTTAAATGTTGACTCTTGATAAGATATATCACGCCGCTTTTGTGTTGAAGGACGTTGTCCGAGAGACGACCTTGATACCTTCACCCAAAATAAGCGTAAATAATAACGTATATCTTAAAACCGAAAATCTCCAAGTGACCGGATCCTTTAAGGTTCGTGGCGCGGGATATATGATATCACAGCTCTCGGAAGAGGAAAAGGCAAGGGGAGTTGTGGCGTGTTCCGCGGGAAATCACGCGCAGGGCGTTGCGTTGGCGGCGCAGAAGTACGGTATTAAGGCTACGATATGCTTGCCGGACGGCGCGCCGATATCAAAGGTCGAGGCGACCAAGAGCTACGGCGCTGAGGTCGTTATGGTCAAGGGCGTTTATGATGATGCGTATAAACGCGCTCTGGAGCTCAGAGACGAGAAGGGGCTCACCTTTGTTCATCCGTTTGACGACGATGATGTTATTGCAGGTCAGGCTACCATCGCGTTGGAGATACTTAATAATATGAAGAATATAGACGCTATCGTCGTACCTATCGGCGGAGGCGGTCTGATAGCGGGTATTGCCTATGCCGTCAAGCATCTCGCTCCGAATATAAAGGTTTACGGCGTTCAGGCAGTCGGCGCTCCGAGTATGTATAACGCCTTGAAGAACGGAAGCATTGAAGCGCTTACCTCGGTATCTACCATTGCTGACGGTATCGCTGTCAAGCGTCCGGGAGAAAATACCTTCCGATTGTGTTCGCAGTACGTTGATGAGGTGGTTACAGTTACCGACGGTGAGATCTCGTCAGCGATACTTGCGCTTATTGAACAGCATAAGATGATAGCCGAGGGCGCGGGCGCGGTAGCGGTTGCGGCGGTTATGTTTGATAAGATACCTATGAAGAATAAGAATATTGTCTGCGTTGTGTCAGGCGGTAATATTGACGTTACCATTCTTTCCAGAGTTATAGAGCGAGGACTTCTTACTTCGGGAAGAACCTGTAACCTCTGTATTGAGCTTATGGATAAGCCCGGACAGCTTCAGGCTGTTTCCGCAATATTCGCGTCACTTGGCGCTAACATTATTTCGGTGCATCACGAAAGAGCGAGTGAGGCAATGGATATCAACGGCTGTTATTTGCGTATAGTATTGGAAACGCGCAACTACGAGCATATTGATATGATAACGGCGGCGCTTAAGAATGCCGGCTTCAGACTTGTTTAAAAGGAGAGTAAAAAATGGAAAAGATATATACTAAAAATGCCCCCGACGCAATCGGGCCTTACACTCAGGCGATCAAAGCAGGAGGATTCGTCTTTACCTCGGGACAAATTGCTATCGTTCCCGAAAGCGCGACCGTTGAGGCTACCGATATCAAGGGACAGACGGCTCAGGTCTGTAAGAATCTGTCCGCGGTTCTTGAGGCGGCAGGAACTTCGCTTGATAACGTTGTTAAAACGACTTGTTTCTTGGCTGACATGGCTGACTTTGCGGCGTTCAACGAGGTCTACGGTGAATATTTCGTTTCAAAGCCTGCGCGTTCTTGCGTAGCCGCAAAGCAATTGCCGAGAAACGTTCTCGTTGAGATCGAGGTAGTTGCACAGATAGTTTGAACGTAAGGCATTTGTTCTTAAATAAGGAGAAAATATGATTTTAAATGGTTCTGAAATACTTGTAAACGTTCTGCTTGAGCAGGGCGTTGACACCGTTTTCGGTTATCCCGGGGGCGGAGTATTAAACATTTACGATGCGTTGTATAAATACAGTGACAAGATTTGTCACGTTATGACCGCTCACGAGCAGGGAGCGTGTCACGCCGCTGACGGATACGCGAGATCTACGGGTAAGACCGGAGTTGTTATCGCGACAAGCGGCCCCGGTGCTACCAATCTCGTAACGGGAATTGCGACGGCTTACATGGATAGCGTTCCTCTTGTGGCGATCACAGGTAACGTGCCTACTCCCCTTATAGGCCGTGACAGCTTCCAGGAGGTTTATATCGCAGGTATTACAATGCCCGTAACCAAGCACAATTTTGTAGTCCGCAGAGTTGAGGATCTTGCTGACACCTTGCGCGATGCCTTTCGTATAGCGGCAAGCGGACGCCCGGGCCCCGTCCTTGTGGATATCCCTAAGGATATTACCGCAAATAAAACTACGTATATCCCTGCGAATGCACCTGCCGGAACGTTCCCGGGCAAGGGTATCTCCGGTGATATTGAAAAGATCGCAGATATCATCAACAGAGCAGAGCGTCCGTTTATTTATTTTGGCGGCGGCGTTCGTATTTCTTGCGCCTCGGACAAGCTCAGAGAGCTGATCTACAAGGCTGATATTCCTGCGGCGTATACTCTTATGGCGGCAGGATCGCTTTCTTACGGCGAGAAGCATAACCTCGGGCTTATGGGTATGCACGGCTGTTATTCAGCCAACTGCGCGGCAAACCGTGCTGACGTAATGATCGCAATCGGTACTCGTTTTAGTGATCGAGTTGCTTTGAATACCGAGAAGTTCGGTCGTAACTCTAAGATAATACATATTGATATAGACCCCGGTGAGATCGGAAAGAACGTCGTTCCCGATTACAGCATCGTTGGCGACGTTGGAGAAGTTATTGCGGAGCTTATCAAGCATATCAAGCCCGCAAAGCACGACGAGTGGATGGCACAGATAGCGAGATGGAAGCAGGACGATTATATTCCCGAGGATAGTGATACCGAGCTCAAGCCTCATTATATTATTGAAAAGACCTGCAAGCTCGCAGGTGAGGACGCGATATACGTCACCGACGTAGGACAGCATCAGATGTGGGCGGCGCAATATTTGCATCACGTCCGTCCGCGTAATTTTTTGACAAGCGGCGGACTCGGTACTATGGGATACGGATACGGCGCGGCGATCGGAGCTAAGATAGCAAACCCCGACGTTCCCGTTATTCACTTTACGAGTGACGGCTCTCTTCACATGAATATGAATGAGCTTTGTACTGCGGTCAGCTATAACGTCCCGGTTATTACAGTTATTCTTAACAACGCCGTTCTCGGCATGGTAAGACAGTGGCAGGGTGTGTTTTACGGACGCAGATATTCATCGAGTGAGCCCGAGCGAGTTACCGATTACGTAAAAGTTGCAGAGGCGTTTGGGGCAAAGGGTTACCGTTGCTATACACCCGCGGAATTCGACGCCGCTATCGAAAAGGCGATGACTGACGGTTGTCCTGTTTGGATAGAGTGCGTTGTGGACAGAGAAGAGAAGGTTTTGCCTATGATACCCGCGGGCGGAACCGTTCACGATACTATTTTTCAGTAAGGAGGGTCGATATGAAAAAACAGTGTATGGTGCTTCTGGTTGATAATAACGCCGGAGTACTTGCCCGAATCAGCTCCTTGTTTATGCAAAGAGGATTTAATATTGATTCTTTGACGGTTTCTTCTACTGAAAACCCCGACGTGTCGAGAATAACCATTATGGCTACGGGAGACCAGAAGATATTCAGTCAGATAATGAAGCAGACCGGAAAGCTTGTGGAAACTAAGACCATGTTTTCAGTTGAGCCGGATTCCACATTTATACGCGAATTGTTGCTCGTCAAGGTATCTACCGCAGATGCTGACGACAGAGAGATTAAATCTATTATTGACGATTACGGCGCTACCGTTTTGGAAACCGCTTCTGGATGCCTTGTGGCTGAGCTTGCGGCAACGTCATCGGTAATTGACGATTTTCTTGATGCTATATCGCATTTCAAAATGCTTGAGATGTGTCGTTCGGGTGCCATCGCAATGGAGCGCGGCAACGTACTACGCGATTTCAAATAAGTCTAACAACAGTTTTCTTAACTATAAATATTTTTTAAGGAGAAATAAAAAATGATTACTAAGTATTATGATTCTGATTGCGATCTTTCCTTGCTTGGCGGCAAGACCATAGCGGTTATCGGCTTTGGTAGCCAGGGACACGCTCATTCTATGAACCTCGCCGAGAGCGGCTGCAACGTTGTAGTCGGACTTCGTAAGGGAAGCGGACATTGGCAGAAGGCGGCTGATTTCGCCGCACAGCACTCAAACTTCAAGGTTATGGAGGTTGAGGAAGCGGCAAAGGCTGCGGATATCGTTATGATGCTTGTTCCCGATGAGATAGCGGCTGATATTTATAACGCTCAGGTTGCTCCCTATATGAAGGACGGCGACGTGCTTATGTTTGCTCATGGATTTAATATCCACTTCAATTTCATTCAGCCCGCAAAAAATATTGATGTAATAATGGTAGCTCCCAAGGGCCCCGGTCATACTGTAAGAAGTCAGTATCAGGAGGGCAAGGGTGTTCCCAGCCTTATCGCCGTTTACCAGGATTACAGCGGTAAGGCAAAGGATTACGCGCTTGCTTATGCTTGCGGTATAGGCGCAGGCAGAGCGGGAATACTCGAGACCAGCTTCAGAGAGGAGACCGAGACCGACCTCTTTGGTGAGCAGGCGGTTCTTTGCGGCGGCGTTACCGAGCTTATGAAGGCAGGCTTCGATACTCTCGTTGAGGCAGGCTACGAGCCCGAAATGGCTTACTTTGAGTGTATCCACGAGATGAAGCTTATCGTTGACCTTATCAATAAGGGCGGCTTTGCTATGATGAGATATTCTATCTCCAATACCGCTGAGTACGGTGATTACAGAACCGGAAAGAGACTTATAACCGAAGAGACTCGTAAGGAAATGAAGAAGATCCTTGACGAGATCCAGGACGGTACCTTTGCGTCCGAATTTATGCAGGAATTTTCTGCGGGAAGAAAGGCAAAGTTCCTTGCAACTCGCCGCAAGGAGAGCGAGCATCAGCTTGAAAAGACGGGCGCTGAGCTTCGTCAGATGATGAGCTGGCTCAAGAAGTAATAGTTTTGTATGCTTGGGGGGCTTTATTGAAAGCTTCCCAAGCTATCTGAGTTTTTAGCGTATCTATTTAAATTTCGAAAATAACAGTTATATTCGGCTGTTTATATAAATTGTAAAAGTACTTTTTGAGGTGGAAATATGAAAAACAAAAACCGAAAAATATTGAGTATGGTAGAGATGGCAATGCTTGTCGCGCTTGTCGTGGTTCTCCAGCTTTTCGGAGGAATGATAAAAATCCCGTTCCTTCCGTTCTCCTTTTCACTCGTACTTATTCCCATAGTGATCGGTTCTATAATTTTAAGCTATAAGCACGGAGCGGCACTTGGCTTTATTTTCGGATTCGTTGTCGTTATTCAGTGCGCTACCGGCACTGATGCAGGCGGATTTATTCTGTGGGGAATAAACCCATTTCTTACGGCTCTTATATGTCTTATAAAGGGAACTGCGGCAGGTATTGTGCCGGGTGTTATTTACAGGTCGATCGCAGGTAGGGGCGTGAATAAAAAAACTGCGCTTGCGGGGGCTGCTCTGGCATCGGTTTCCGCGCCTATCGTTAATACCGGTATCTTTCTTATCGGACTCTCTACCTGCTTTTATTCAACTCTCGTTGAATGGGCGGCAGGAACCGACGTTCTCGCTTACGTAATTACGGGACTTGTCGGAATCAATTTTATTGTGGAGTTTTTACTGAATCTTATTCTTGCTCCTGCTATTTGCACGGTAATTGACGTCATCAGCGGCAAGATCAACAAATAATTTGTGAGGTTTAATATGTCACTTCGTTCGGATAACGTAACCAAAGGCGCGGAAAGAGCGCCCAACAGAAGTTTATTTTATGCAATGGGATATACAAAGGAGGAGCTTGAGCGTCCTCTTATCGGTGTAGTCAGCGCACATAGCGAGATCGTACCGGGACACATGCATCTTGACAAAATAGCAGATGCGGTAAAGGCAGGCATCAGAATGGCGGGGGGAACTCCCGTGCTGATCCCGTCTATCGGCGTTTGCGACGGAATTGCGATGGGACACGTGGGAATGAAATATTCTCTGGCAAGCCGAGAGCTTATTTGTGACAGCGTTGAAACTATGACTATGGCGCATCAGCTTGACGGACTCGTATTGGTTCCCAACTGTGATAAGATCGTTCCCGGTATGGTAATGGCGGCGGTCAGAATGAACGTTCCCGCTATCGTGTGTAGCGGTGGCCCTATGCTTGCAGGTACGTATAACGGAGAGGAAGTCAGCCTTTCAAAGCTGTTTGAGGCGGTTGGCGCGTACAAGGCAGGTATGATAGACGAGTGTAAGCTCGAGGAGTGTGAAACGGGCGCATGTCCTGGATGCGGAAGCTGTGCGGGTATGTACACCGCTAACAGCATGAACTGTCTTTGTGAGGCGGTTGGTATCGCGCTTCCCGGTAACGGAACTATTCCTGCGGTAAGCAATAAGAGAGTCATACTTGCGAAGCACGCAGGTATGGCAATTATGGAGCTTGTACGTAAAAATATTTGCGCACGCGATATCATCAATCAGAAGTCGATTGAAAATGCGCTTGCTTGTGATATGGCGCTCGGTTGCAGCTCTAACAGCGTTCTCCATTTGCTTGCCATAGCAAATGAGGCAGGAGTTGAGCTTGATCTCGAGCTTTTCAATAAGATGAGCGAAAGAGTTCCTAATCTTTGTCATCTTGCTCCCGCAGGACCTACGCACATGCAGGATCTTGATGCGGCGGGCGGAATCCCTGCCGTACAGGCAGAGCTTATCAAGCAAGGGCTCCTTGACACGTCGGCACTTACCGTAACGGGCAAGACTCTCGGTGAGAACGTCGCAGGTGCGTATATCAAAGATAAGAATTCCATACGTCCTATTGACGATCCTTACAGCACAACCGGCGGTATTCAGATCCTTTGGGGAAATATTGCGCAAAACGGTTGCGTAGTTAAACGCAGCGCGGTAGCTCCCGAGATGCTCAGACACAGCGGTCCTGCGAGAGTATTCAACTCCGAGGACGAGGCTATTACGGCAATATATGCGGGTAAAATAGTTGACGGAGACGTCGTGGTTATCAGATATGAGGGCCCCAAGGGCGGCCCCGGAATGAGAGAGATGCTCAATCCCACGAGCGCGCTTGCGGGAATGAAGCTTGATAAGACGGTCGCACTTATAACCGACGGACGTTTTTCGGGCGCGAGCCGCGGCGCGTCTATCGGACACGTCTCCCCCGAAGCCGCTGACGGAGGTAATATAGCTCTCATTGAGGAAGGCGATATCATAGAGATAAACATTCCCGACGCTTCTATAAATGTGCTTGTGAGTGATGAGGTGCTTTCTGTACGCAGAGAAAAATACGTAGCCCCCGAGCCAAACGTAAAGAGTGGCTGGTTGGCGAGATATTCAAGGCTTGTAAGCGGCGCTGATAAGGGCGCGGTTATGAAGTAAACTAAGGAGAACAGCAGATGCTTAATATAAAATACGATCTGACAACACAGAAAAAAACAAAGCCCGATCCGAACAGTCTCGGCTTCGGAAGATATTTTACTGATCACATGTTCGTTATGGACTATCATAAAGGACAGGGCTGGCACGATGCAAGAATAGTACCTTATCAGAATCTTTCCCTTGACCCTGCTTGTATGGTATTCCATTATGCGCAGGAGATGTTTGAGGGACTTAAGGCATACAGAACACCCGATGGAAACGTTCAGCTTTTCCGTCCCGACAGAAATATTGCGAGAATGAATAATACCTGCGAGCGTCTTTGCATTCCTCAGCTTGATCCTTGTGACGTTCTTGACGCGCTTAAGGCGCTTATATCCGTTGAAAAGGAATGGGTTCCCGCGCTGGAAGGCACGTCCTTGTATATACGTCCGTTTATAATCGCGACCGACGTTCAGCTCGGAGTTCATCCCTCGAATAGCTATAAGTTTATTATCATTCTTTGTCCCGTGGGCTCTTATTATCCCGAGGGTATTAAGCCCGTTAAGATATTTGTTGAACGCGAATACGTAAGAGCCGTAAAAGGCGGCACGGGATTTGCTAAGGTTGGCGGAAACTATGCCTGCTCACTTATCGGTCAGCAGAAGGCTGAGCAGATGGGCTATTCCCAGGTGCTTTGGCTTGATGGAATAGAGCATAAATATATCGATGAGGTTGGCGCGATGAACGTATTTTTCGTTATAGACGGAAAGATCGTTACCCCCGCGCTTGAGGACGGAAGTATACTTCCCGGAGTAACTCGCGCATCCTGTATTCATATTCTTAAAAATATGGGTTATACGGTAGAGGAAAGAAAGCTCTCACTCGACGAGGTGGTTGACGCATATAAGAATGGCGTACTTGAGGAAGCCTTTGGAACGGGAACTGCTGCGGTAATCTCCCCGATAGGTCTGCTTGATACGGGTGATTTGAAAATGACCATCAATAATGGCGAGATCGGCACGGTATCAAAGAAGCTGTACGATACCTTGACGGATATTCAGTGGGGAAGAGCTACCGACGAATACGGCTGGACGGTAAAGGTTGACTAAATTATAGCGATGAGAGGTTCTCTTGTCGCCACGATTATAAGGTATTTAAAAACCGTAATTTAAGGAGAGTTTAAATGAAGCTTAATAACGTTGATTTTGATAATTATTTTAAAAAATATCCCGATGAGAAAGGTTATTTCGGGAAATACGGCGGAGCCTACGTTTCCGACGAGTTAAGAGTCGCAATGGACGAGATAACCGAGGCGTATTTCACGATTTGTAAATCCTCTAAGTTTATAAGTGAGCTCAGACGTATAAGAAGAGAGTTTCAGGGCAGACCTACTCCGATATCACATCTTGAGCGTCTTTCGGCTTCTCTTGGAAACGTTCAGCTTTACGTCAAGCGTGAGGATCTCAACCATACGGGTGCGCATAAGCTTAATCACTGTATGGGTGAGGCGCTGCTTGCAAAATATATGGGAAAGAAAAAGGTCATTGCCGAAACGGGTGCGGGTCAGCACGGCGTTGCGCTTGCGACGGCAGCCGCCTATTTCGGACTTGAATGCGACATCTATATGGGGGCTGTGGATATTAAGAAGCAAGCGCCGAATGTTGCCCGAATGAAGATACTCGGTGCTAACGTTATCGAAGTTACCGACGGCTTACAAACGCTTAAGGAAGCTGTTGATGCCGCTTTTGACGCATATAGCAAGGACTATAAAGACAGCATTTACTGCATAGGCTCGGTAGTCGGCCCGCATCCTTTTCCTATGATGGTCAGAGACTTTCAGAGTGTTGTGGGTATCGAAGCAAGAGAGCAGTTTTTGCAAATGACGGGTGAGCTTCCCGATGCGATAGTAGCCTGCGTTGGCGGCGGATCAAATGCGGCGGGATTCTTTGCCGGATTTTTGAACGATCGCGTTGATATCTACGGAGTCGAGCCGCTTGGTCGCGGTACGGCGCTCGGAGATCATGCGGCAAGCTTGCAGTATGGAACTGAGGGCGTAATGCACGGATTTAACAGCATTATGCTTAAGGATGAAAATGGAGAGCCAGCGCCCGTTTATTCGGTGGCAAGTGGACTTGATTATCCTTCATCGGGACCCGAGCACGCATTTTTACACGATATCGGCAGGGTAAAATACGGAGTTGCCGATGACGAGGAAACTATTGACGCTTTCTTCAAGCTTTCAAGACTTGAGGGTATAATTCCCGCAATAGAAAGCTCACACGCCGTGGCGTATGCGATAAAGCTTGCCGAAAAAATGGGTAAGGGATCTATTCTTATAAATCTCTCGGGCAGAGGTGATAAGGATATGGATTATATAATTGAAAAGTACGGTATAAGATAAATCAGTTCGGGACGCTGTGTATACGGCGTCCTGATTTTTTGAATGCACTTGACTTTTTTGGCTTTTGGTGTTAAAATTGTATAAGCGTATAGGGGCGCACACGGTGCTTAATAAGGAATTCGGTGAGAAGCCGAAACGAGCGTGTCGCCGTAAGTAAAAGGGAATTCAAAACGGGATAGCCGCATATCCTGCATCCATTGGGCCGAAAGCCTGAGAAGGTTTTTGAATTTATATACCTTTACGAGTCGGAAGACTTACCCCGCACGGATCTTTTGTTGCACGGACCAACTACGACTTTTTGTTGTGAGATTCGAATACGTAAAAAAATAAAATATTTAGGAGAAAAAAGATGAACAGAACCAGAAAATTTTATCGCATTCTGTCACTTGTACTCTTGATATCGCTTGTTGCGGCTATGGCGATCTCTTTTGTTGCATGTGACAAACCAAATGACAGCGGCGACGAAAACGTTGCCAAGACCTTTACCTTCGTCGTGAAATTCGCTGACGGTACAAGCAAAACCTATACCGTAGAGACTACCAAGAGTACCGTAGGAGAGGCGCTCATCGACGAGGGATTGATCTCAGGCGAAGACGGCCCTTACGGACTGTACGTGAAAACGGTTGACGGTGAGACGCACGACTACAATACCGACGGTATGTACTGGGCGTTTTATGTAGGCGGTCAGTATGCAAACAGCGGAGTTGAAAAAACAAATATAGTTGACGGCGAAACCTATTCGTTTGAGGCTACTGCGGGATAAAAAATTATGACTCTCACAAAATCCGGCAATACTCTCAGAAAGCTGATAATTTTTGCCCTCTTTGCCGATCTTATGTTTGTGTCTAAGATCTTTATGGAGTTTTTGCCAAATTTCCATTTACTTGCAACTCTGATAACGGTGATAACTATCGTTTATCGTTGGCAGGCGCTTATTCCTATATATATGTTCGTATTTCTTATGGGCTTGTATTACGGATTTGCGCTTTGGTGGGTGCCGTATTTGTATATATGGACTATTCTTTGGGTCATTGTTATGCTGTTGCCGAAGAAAATGCCTCGCAAGATAGCAATACCTGTCTATATATCCGTTACTGTACTGCACGGCTTGTTATATGGGGTGTTGTACGCTCCGTTTCAGGCGTGGGCGTTTCACTTGGATTTTAATGCGGCTATTGCCTGGATAGTGGCAGGATTGCCGTGGGATCTGATGCACGGAGTCGGCAACGCAGTTGTCGGTCTGCTTATCTGGCCACTTGCTGATACTTTGAAAAAATTGGAATCGAGATTTGTCGTTTCTCAAAGACACCGTGTCCAATAAAACAAAAATGCCCGGATCATTCCTGCGGGAATGATACCGGGCAATTTTTTTATGATTGACTTTTTTGAATAAAGATGTTATAATTGACTTAACTAAATGTTTTCGGAGGAATTTATGAAGACTTTCGGTAAGAAAAATTGGTGGATACTTATACTTTTTGGAATTATAGGTCAGCTTGCGTGGTCGGTTGAAAACATGTATTTTAACCTCTTCGTATTCGATACTATTGCTCCCTCACTTGAGACTGTTACGCTTATGGTACAGTGCAGCGGTATAGTGGCTACGGTTGCTACTCTCATCGCGGGCACGCTTTCGGATAAAACGGGTAACAGACGCGCGTACATTTCCTGGGGATACATAATCTGGGGTGTTACCGTTGCGTTGTTCGGCTCAATTTCAACGGAGAATATCTCAAAGATACTTGGTAGCGAGCCCGTACAGGTGGTAGGCGTTACTCTGATAATCGTTGTCGTGGCTGACTGTATTATGACACTTTTCGGCTCTACCGCAAACGATGCAAGCTTTAACGCGTGGGTTACTGATAATACCGAATCGCATTTCCGCGGAAGCGTTGAGAGCGTACTTGCGGTTCTCCCTATGTTCGCTATGCTTATAGTTGCGGGCGGCTTTGGAATACTCGTTGAGATAATCGGTTACTCCTTGCTCTTTGCGATCCTTGGCGTTGTTATCAGCCTTTGCGGTATTCTTGGATTGTTTATGATCAAGGATAGTCCCAAGCTTGAAAAGAGCGGAACGTTTAAGGATATCTTCTTTGGCTTTAAGCCGAGCGTTATCAAGAATAACAAGCCGTTTTATCTGACCTTGGTCATCGTCATGATCTACGGTGTAGCTTGTCAGATATTTATGCCTTACCTGATCATATATATGAAGGAATATCTTAAATTCAGCGTTGTTGAATACAGCGTTGTATTTGGCGCGGCTATTATAATCGGAGCTGTGATCAACGTATTTCTCGGTAAGGTCTCCGATAAGAAGGATAAAAACACTCTCTTGTACTATGCCTCTGCAATTATGGCAATAGGGCTTTTCGGTATGTTTATGTTTAAGGACGGCGGTAAGCTGTCGCTTCTGCTTGGTTTCGGTATAGCAGGCTTTGTAATGATCACAGGATATATTTTTGTTTCCGCGCTCAGCGGATCAATAGTGCGTGACAATACCCCTGTGGGTGCGGTTGGAAAGCTGCAGGGAATCCGTATGGTATTCAGCGTGCTTATTCCCATGCTTGTCGGTCCTATGATAGGTAATGCTATAAACAAAGCAAGAAATATTCCTCTGCCTGACCTTGGTTCTGCTGACGTTATGACAACCGAGTACATTCCCGCACCCGAGATATTCCTTGCAGGAGCCGTATGCACGTTGCTTATGTTTGCATTCATTCCCGTACTTAGTAAAATTTCCAAGGAGAAAGAAGAAAAATAATGTTATTGAAAACAAATTATGAAATAGGAAAGATTCCTCATTCTGAATATCCGAGACCTCAGCTCGTCAGAGATAGTTATCTCACGCTTAACGGCGAGTGGGATCTGAGTAAAAAGTGCGAGGATAACAGCATAAAAGATTACGGAAAAATATTGGTTCCGTTTTCTCCCGAGTCACAAAATAGCGGAGTAGGTGCTGACTTTACCCTTGGCGGCAAGGAAACGCTTATATATAACCGTGAATTTACGGTGGAGGAAGGATTTATCAAGGGCGCTACGGTTATCCATTTCGGAGCGGTGGACTGCAAGTGCGCGGTATATCTTAACGGCGAGCGCGTATGTGAGCACGTTGGCGGATTTACACCTTTTTCAGCGGACGTTTCCAAATATATCAAGTCGGGTGTCAATAAGATAACCGTGGAGTGTTGGGATAATATCGAAGGATATCAGGGCGCAAGAGGTAAGCAAAGCGCAAACCCCGGTACTATCTGGTACACGCCGCAAAGCGGCATCTGGCAGAGCGTATGGCTTGAGAGTATGCCCGAAAAATATATTACTGATATTACAGTTAAGACCGACCCAATAGCGAAGAGCGTCAGCATCGTTGACGATTATGACGGTGAGCAAACGGTTTGCGTTTATGATAACGGTAAAGTGATATTCGAGCAGAAGTTCCACAATGCAATAGAGATAAAATATGACTTTGAAATATGGTCGCCCGAAAATCCCAAGCTGTATGATTTTGAGATAACGACGGACAGCGGTGATAAGATCAGATCTTACTTTGGCGTTCGTTCGTTTGGCATCGGCAAGGATAAGAACGGAATTGCCCGCTTGCTTCTCAACGGAAAGCCGTACTTCTTCAACGGCCTTTTGGATCAGGGATATTGGAGCGACGGATTGCTTACTCACCCTTGTGACCAAGCAATATTTGATGAGCTTAAGATGCTTAAGGATATGGGCTTCAATATGATAAGAAAGCATATAAAGCTCGAGCCGCTTCGTTGGTATTATCACTGTGACAGACTCGGACTTGTCGTATGGCAGGATTTTGTCAATGGTGGTGGTGAGTACAAGTTTATGAGAATTGCCGCCGTGCCGTTCATTGGTTTAAAGCATGATGACTCCGATTACAAATACTTCAGTAGAGACGACGAGGCAGGCAGACGCGAGTATGAGGCGGCGGTTTATGAAACCGTAGGCGCGCTTAAAAACTGTACCTGTATCGGCGTTTGGGTACCCTTCAACGAGGGCTGGGGACAGTTCGATTCCGCAAAATATACTCGGCTCGTAAAGCAGCTTGACGATACGAGAGTCATCGATTCCGTCAGCGGTTGGTACGATCAGGGCGTAGGGAAGACCGAGCTTAAGAGCTTGCATACCTATTATACACCTCTTAAAGTACCTAAGGATACTCGCCCCGTGGTGCTCAGTGAGTTCGGCGGATACTCGCTTCAGATAAAGGATCACGTATTTAGTGAGAAGATTTTTGGATATAAAGTATTCAAAACCGAAGCAGAGTTTTGCGATGCCATTGAAAAGCTTTATCTTGAAAAGCTCATGCCCCTCATATCCAAAGGATTGTGCGCGTGCGTTTATACGCAGGTGTCTGACGTAGAGGAAGAGATAAACGGTCTCGTTACGTATGACAGAAAGCACGTTAAGATCCCTATAGAACGTATGGCGGCTATCAATAAGCGTATCGCTGAAGAATCTGAAAAAGTAGAATAATTGATAAAGGAGCTGATTCATTCAGCGCAGAACAAAAACGCACTAAATAGAAATAAAAAAAGCAGTTTTGGCTATGTAAAAACGTAGTCAAAACTGTTTTTTCGTAGGAATTTTCGAGACATAGCACTCTCTTAAATTCCATTTTTATGTGCGTTTTTTAGCCGCGCTCTCAGTCTCTGGCGTACCTTTGTATGCCGACGAGATCACGTCTTCTGCATCTTAATGACTCAGCCCTTTTTTAATTTAAATATCCTTTTCTCCCTCTGCGGCATATTATGACAATGAGGGATTTTCCCCTTATAATTTTCAAGAGAGGTACAAAAATATGTATATGGATTTTGATTCGTCCCCTACATGCGGATGCGGCGGACGAAATACAAACGGCTGCGGTGAGCGCAGAACGTGGGGCGTTGAAGGATATCCGCTCGCTTCTATGTATGCGCCGCTTCAGAATTTTGATAAGCTGTATGATGAGAAGACCGCGCTTAAAAAGGGAACTATATTTTCAGAATTAGATCTGCCGTTTATGGGAGAGAGTGTTTACAGAGGAGGTTGTAATCGTGGTTGATAGATTTTGCGGACGCACGGTAGCCAGAAACGCGTGCAATAAACAAGCGTGCGCGATCGCGCCTCAGAACGACTGTATGAAGCTCAAGAAACAGCTCCGTATAGTTGATTTTTCAATTATTGATACGGTTTTGTATTTGAATGCATATCCCGAGTCCAAGGAAGCTCTTAAATATTATCATAAGCTCAGAGAAGAGAGAAAGATGATAATGGATACACTTGCCGAGAGCTGTAATACACCCGTGACACATTTTGACAATTGCGCCGAGGACAGATGGACGTGGATCGATTCACCTTGGCCCTGGCAGATCGCCGCAAACTGATGGGAGGAGGAAATATATATGTGGACATACGAGAAAAAGCTTGAATATCCTGTAAGGATCAAAACACCTAACCCTAAGCTCGCGCAGATAATAATCACGCAGATGGGCGGACCTGACGGTGAGCTTGGCGCGTCGATGAGATATTTGCACCAGCGTTATTCCTGCCCCTACGATAAGGTCACGGGAGTACTTACGGATGTCGCTACGGAAGAGCTTGCGCATCTTGAGATGATAGCCGCGATCGTATATCAGCTCACGCGTAACCTGAGCCCTGACGAGATAGCGGGTACGCCTTTTGCGACCTATTTTGTCGATCATACCACAGGCGCTTATCCCATTGCGGCATCAGGCGTGCCGTTTGATATGAAATACGTAGGCGTTAAGGGTGATATTCTCACAGATCTTAACGAAGACCTTGCGGCAGATGGCACGACCTTGTAAGAACAACCTTTGAAAACGAAGTGCCGAAAGCCCTTGATTTTATTGGATTTTTTCGTTTTTGAAAGTAGTACAAGCCTTGCCGCCCTGCATACATATAAGGACAACAAACGTCTAAAATCATCAAAAATAACAAGAAAGGTGATAGGGACAAGCTGTTTCCTAAAAATCAAATAACACCGTAAAAGCGGCGTTCTTTCATTCCCTTACGGGAGATAGGACGCCGCTTTTTCTATTACAAAGGAGTGATACACAATGGCAGTTTTTCGGGTGGAGCGAAACGCGGGCTATACCGTAATGAGCAACCACCACTTACGAAACAAGGACTTGACCTTAAAGGCAAAGGGGCTGTTGTCGCAAATGCTCTCCCTACCCGAAGATTGGGACTTTACCCTTGCGGGGCTGTCGTACATCAACCGAGAAAAGATAGACGCTATCCGCGAAGCCATACGCGAGCTTGAAAAAGCGGGATATATCGTCCGATCAAGAGAACGCGACGAGAAAGGACGTTTGCGCGGTGCTGACTATGTGATCTATGAGCAACCACAACAGCCTACGTCGGATTTACCTACATTGGAAAATCCAACATTGGATAATCCTACGTTGGAAAAACCTACGTTGGAAAATCCAACGCAAATAAATAAAGATATATTAAATACTAACTTACCGAAAAAAGATAAATCAATTACGGATTTATCAAATACCGATTCCATTCCTATCCTTTCCCCGCGATTTGAAAAATCGCTGACCCCATCACCTTTCGGGGAGGACGCGGCAGAGCCGACGGAACGGAAAGGAAAAAAAGCGGCAACAGAAAGCGCAGTAGAAATATATCGGGAGATCATCAAGGACAATATCGACTATGATATTCTCCTACACGATAACAAATATGACAAAGACCGTATTGACGAAATTCTTGACCTCATTCTTGAAACGGTATGTACGGCAAGAAAGACGCTACGTATAGCGGGCGACGACTACCCCGCAGAGCTTGTCAAGTCAAAGTTTTTGAAGCTCAATAGCTCACATATAGAGTTTGTTTTGGATTGTATGAAGCAGAACACAACAAAGGTACGCAACATCAAGCAGTATCTACGGGCTGTTCTCTTTAACGCACCGTCCACCATAGACAACTACTATACCGCCCTTGTCGCTCACGATATGGCGGCGGGCTATTTCAAAAAAGAATAATCCGAGGGGGTGATACCGTATGACAAATCCGTACCGTTCGGGGGTACCGCCCTAACACAGAAATTTACCTTGCGAAAGGAGGAACATAATGCAAGACCAGGTAAACGAAAAAGTGGTAGCCGTTTCAATCAAAACAACCAAGCTGACCGCTTCCGTTCTGCAAGCGGCTATCAAGCAAGTGCTTGCGAAAATGAAAGCACAGAGGGGCAAACAGCCACGCGGCAAGCAGACCCTAAAACAGCTTATGAAGCAGAATACGGGCATTTCAAACATTGAGATCACCGACAGCAATATTAAGGACTTTACCGCAACGGCGAAAAAGTACGGCATAGATTTCGCGCTGAAAAAAGACGCAACCGAAAACCCGCCCCGCTATCTTGTATTTTTCAAAGGGCGCGACGCTGACGTTCTGACGGCGGCATTTAAGGAGTTTTCCGCAAAGAAGCTGACAAAGGAACAGAAGCCGTCTATCAAGAAACTGCTTGCCACAATGAAAGAAAAAGCGGCGGCGCGGAACGCACAGCGCGAGAAAGTGAACAAGAAAGATCGGGGGCTGACGCTATGAAAAAGAAATCAATCAAGCCTATTTTGTTAAAGCTCCCGTATCTCGCTTTTGTCTATCTCTTTGACAAGCTAACCCAAGCAATCCGTCTTTCCTTGCGGGACGACGTTATGGAAACGCTGTTAGCTATGGGCGAGGGCTTTGCAGAAGCGTTTGACACATTCGCGCCGAGCTTCCACCCCGTAGATTTGACCATCGCCGTGATCGGAACGGGGCTTATATTCCTTGTGATGTATGCACGCGGGCTTGAAGCCCGGAAGTACCGCAAAGGAATGGAATACGGCTCGGCACGTTGGGGCAACGCCGAGGATATTGCGCCGTACATAGACCCCGTATTTGAAAATAACGTACTGCTTACCAACACCGAGCGTCTTATGATGTCAAGCCGTCCGTCCCACCCGAAATATGCAAGAAACAAAAACGTGCTTGTAGTCGGCGGTAGCGGAAGCGGTAAAACCCGCTTTTACGTCAAACCGAACTTAATGCAAATGCACAGTAGCTACGTTGTAACAGACCCGAAAGGCACCGTCCTCATTGAGTGCGGAAAAATGTTGCAGCGCGGCGGATATCGGATAAAGGTACTCAATACGATCAATTTCAAAAAATCTATGCACTATAACCCGTTTGCGTATATCCACAACGAAACCGATATTTTGAAGCTCGTAAATACCTTGATTGAGAACACCAAGGGCGACGGCGAAAAAAGCGGCGAGGATTTTTGGGTAAAAGCCGAAAAGCTCTATTACTGTGCGCTGATCGGGTATATCCATTACGAAGCCCCCGAAAGCGAAAAGAATATATCCACCCTGCTTGATATGATTAACGCTTCCGAAGCCCGCGAGGACGACGAGGAATTTCAAAATCCCGTTGACCTTATGTTTGAGAGATTAGAGGAAAAAGACCCTGAACACTTTGCCGTGAAGCAATACAAGAAATACAAACTCGCGGCGGGCAAAACGGCAAAATCAATCCTCATATCGTGCGGTGCGCGGCTTGCTCCCTTTGATATAAAAGAGTTGCGCGAGCTTATGGAAACCGACGAAATGGAGCTTGATACTCTCGGAGATCGTAAGACGGCGTTATTCATCATTTCAAGTGATACCAACAGTACCTTTGACTTTGTAAACGCGCTGATCTGCTCACAGCTTTTCAACGTACTGTGTACCAAAGCCGATGATGTGTACGGCGGGCGGCTTCCCGTTCACGTCCGCTGTCTGCTCGACGAATTTGCAAATATCAAAATCCCCGATATGCAACGTCTGATCGCGGTACTCCGAAGCCGTGAAATCTCTTGCTCCCTTGTGGTGCAATCGCAAAGTCAGCTAAAAGCCATTTACAAAGATCACGCAGATACCATTGTCGGCAACTGTGATACTATGCTGTTTCTCGGCGGCAAGGAAAAAACGACGCTCAAAGAAATCTCCGAAATCTTGGGTAAGGAAACAATCGACAGCTTTAATAAAAGCGAAAACCGAGGACGCGAGGTGTCCCACGGGCTGAACTTCCAAAAGCTCGGTAAAGAGCTTATGACCCAAGACGAAATTGCCACAATGGACGGCAGTAAATGTATTCTGCAAGTGCGCGGTGTGCGCCCCTTTATCTCGGATAAATTCGATATTACCGCGCACCCGAACTATAAATACCTCTCTGACTTCGACAAGAAAAACACCTTTGACCCTGAAAAGGAGTTAAAGCGTCGCCCCGCAATCGTCGGGCAAAACGAAGTCTTTGACTATTACGAAATCGACGTTAGCGAGGGCTGACAGAAAGGAGGTCTATTTTGACACAAGTAAATACGGGCTATGAGGTACGCGCTCCCACTCGGCAGCGCGTAACATAGCACCCCCGCAACCGCCGCAGAAATACGGCGGTTTTCTTATATCCTAAATCAAAAACACAAAATCAAAACAATAATTTTTACAGCCGCAAAGCGGCAGAAAGTAAGGAAAATATATGTCATTTTTTACTTCGGCAGTTGGTGTACTTCAAACCCTTGTAATCGCGCTCGGTGCAGGTCTTGCCATTTGGGGCGTTGTCAATCTTATGGAGGGCTACGGCAACGATAACCCCGGCGCAAAGTCGCAGGGTATGAAACAGCTTATGGCGGGCGGCGGTGTTGCGCTGATCGGTCTTACCCTTGTACCGCTTCTTTCGGGACTTTTCACCGTATAAGCCCGTAAGGTACCGCTTATGAAAGGCATACTTGACTCGATTAACGAATGGATAAGGGAAATTCTCATAGGAGCCATAAACGGTAATCTGTCAACTATGTTCGGGGACGTAAACGAAAAGGTCGGAAGCATAGCGGGCGAAGTCGGACAGACCCCGCAAGCGTGGAACGCAAGCATATTTTCTATGATACGGACGCTATCGGAGAATGTGATCGTTCCCGTTGCGGGGCTTGTCATTACCTACGTTCTTTGTTATGAGTTAATCACGATGATAACGGAAAAGAACAATATGCACGACGTTGACACGTTTATGTTTTTCAAGTGGTTTTTCAAATCGTGGGTAGCGGTCTATCTCGTTACCCACACCTTTGATATAACAATGGCGGTATTTGAGCTTGCACAGCACGTTGTAGGCGGCGCGGCGGGTGTCATTGGTGGAAACACAAGTATCAATGTCAATGCCGCGCTTTCCTCAATGCAATCACAGCTTGGCTCAATGGAGATCCCCGAACTGCTTTTGCTCGTTATGGAAACAAGCCTTGTCAGCTTATGTATGAAAATAATGTCAATTCTGATAACGGTTATTCTGTACGGGCGTATGATAGAAATTTACCTTTACTGCTCCGTCGCTCCCATTCCGTTCGCAACAATGACAAACCGCGAATGGGGACAGATCGGAAACAACTATTTGCGAAGCCTTTTTGCACTCGGTTTTCAAGGCTTCCTCATTATGATTTGCGTGGGTATCTATGCCGTACTTGTAAACACGATGATTATAGCGAACAATCTGCACAGCGCGATATTCTCCCTCGCGTCGTACACGGTGATTCTTTGCTTCTCGCTGTTCAAGTCGGGCGCACTCGCAAAATCAATTTTTAACGCACACTAACGGGCGCAGAAAGGAGGTCAGATAATGGCTTACGTTCCCGTTCCGAAAGACTTAACCAAAGTCAAAAGCAAATTCGCTTTTAATCTCACGAAGCGTCAAATATTCTGTTTCGGACTTGCGGCGGCTATCGGGCTACCGCTTTTCTTTTTACTCAAAGGGGCGACGGGTACAACCGTTGCGGCGTTTGCAATGATACTTGTAATGCTCCCTTGCTTCCTCTTTGCTATGTATGAGAAAAACGGTATGCCGCTTGAAAAGGTACTACGAAACGTCATACAGACAAAATTCATTCGCCCGAAAGAGCGACCGTATAAAACACAGAACTTTTACGCCGTCGTAGAACGGCAGACGAAACTAACAAAGGAGGTATCAGCTATTGTCAAAGGTACAGACAGTAAAACCAAGAGCGCAGACGGCAAGCGCACCGAGCGTAAGCCGTAAGCTCTCCCGCGCCGAACAAAATCAAATTGCCGCCGCGATCAAACGCGCAAAGGGCGACGGCAAGGCGAAAACGGCACAGCAGACAATCCCGTATCAGCAGATGTACCGCGACGGCGTTTGTCATATCGGCGGGAAGAAATACAGTAAAAGCGTTCAGTTTGAGGATATAAACTATCAGCTTGCACAGCCCGACGAAAAGAGCGCGATTTTCGACCATTGGTGCGATTTTCTCAACTACTTTGACGCTTCCGTGTCGGTACAGTTATCTTTCATCAATCAAGGCACAAAAAGCGACGAAGCCGAAAAAGCGATTGAGATCACCCCGAAAGGCGACGACTTTGACAGCATACGCGCAGAGTACGCGGATATGCTGAAAGGTCAGCTTGCAAAAGGCAATAACGGCATAGTCAAAGCAAAATATATTACCTTTTCCGTCGAAGCGGAAAACATCAAGGCGGCAAGGGCCCGACTTGCCCGCATTGAAACCGATATTTTAAGCAATTTCAAGGTGCTTGGTGTAGCGGCAAAGCCTATGACGGGCTATGACCGTTTGGAAACCCTACACGGCACGTTCCACCCCGACGGCGAGCCGTTCCGCTTCTCTTGGAATTGGCTTGCCCCGTCGGGACTATCCACAAAGGATTTTATCGCGCCGTCCTCGTTTGCGTTCGGTGATGGGCGCACGTTCAAAATGGGGCGTAAGCTCGGCGCGGTGTCATTCTTGCAAATCCTTGCCCCCGAACTGAACGACCGTATGCTTGCGGATATTCTCGATCTAGAATCGGGTATTATCGTCAATCTGCATATTAAGAGTATCGACCAGGGCGAAGCAATCAAGACCATTAAGCGAAAGATCACAGACCTTGACAAGATGAAGATTGAGGAACAGAAAAAGGCGGTACGCAACGGTTACGATATGGATATTATTCCGTCCGACCTTGCCACATTCGGCAACGAAGCAAAAAATCTGTTGCAGGAGTTACAGAGCCGCAACGAGCGAATGTTTTTACTCACGTTCCTTGTCGTCAACCTTGCCGACACGAAACAAAAGCTCGACAATGAAATTTTCTCGGTATCGGGTATCGCGCAGAAATACAACTGTGCCTTGACCCGCCTTGACTTTCAGCAAGAAGCGGGCTTTATGTCAAGTCTGCCCCTCGGAGATAATCAGATTGAAATACAGCGCGGGCTGACGACCTCAAGCACAGCAATTTTTATCCCCTTTATCACACAAGAGCTATTCCAAACGGGCGAAGCTCTTTACTACGGACTTAACGCACTATCAAATAATATGATTATGTGCGACCGCAAGAAGCTCAAAAACCCGAACGGGCTAATCCTTGGCACCCCCGGAAGCGGTAAATCTTTCTCGGCAAAGCGCGAAATGACAAACGCCTTTCTGATTACCGATGACGATATTATCATTTGCGACCCCGAAGCCGAGTATTTCCCCCTTGTTGAGCGTTTACACGGTCAAGTTATCCGTCTGTCGCCGTCGGGTATTGGTAACGACGGAAAGCCGCAGTACATAAACCCTATGGATATAAACCTTGAATACGACGAAAACCCGCTTGCGCTGAAATCCGACTTTATCCTTTCTCTGTGTGAGCTGATCGTCGGCGGCAAGACGGGGCTTGAACCCGTGGAAAAGACGGTCATTGACCGCGCTGTGCGGAACGTGTACCGCCCTTTTATGGCAAACCCCGACCCCGCACAAATGCCTATCTTGGGCGATCTCTACAACGAGCTTTTGAAGCAACCCGAACCCGAAGCTATGCGTATCGCGTCGGCGTTGGAGCTTTACGTTTCGGGAAGTCTGAACGTCTTTAACCACCGTACCAACGTAGAGCTTACAAACCGCCTTGTCTGCTTTGACATCAAACAGCTTGGCAAGCAGTTAAAGAAGATCGGTATGCTCATTGTGCAAGATCAAGTGTGGAATCGCGTTACCGTCAACCGCGACGCAAAGAAGTCAACAAGATACTATATCGACGAAATGCACCTACTCTTAAAAGAAGAACAGACCGCCGCTTACACGGTGGAAATTTGGAAGCGTTTTAGAAAATGGGGTGGTATTCCGTCGGGGCTGACGCAGAACGTCAAGGACTTGCTTGCTTCAAAGGAAGTGGAAAACATCTTTGAAAACAGCGACTTTATCCTTATGCTCAATCAAGCGGCGGGAGATCGCGCTATCCTTGCAAAACAGCTTAATATCTCCCCGCGTCAGATGAAGTACGTTACGCAAGCCGACGCGGGCGAGGGACTAATCTTTTACGGAAATGTCATACTTCCGTTTGTTGACCGCTTCCCGAAGGACACCGAGCTTTACCGCGTTATGACGACCAAGCCCGAAGAAGTGGGAGAAAACACGGTATGAGCGAGAACATCATTATCAACCGCGATTGTCTTGCCGCTCTCCGCGACCTACCCGACGAAAGCGTGAATTGCTGTGTAACGTCGCCGCCGTATTACGCCTTGCGGGATTATGGTATGGACGCGCAGATCGGACGCGAGGACAACCCCGAAGAATATATACGGCGGCTTGTTCTTGTGTTCCGAGAGGTGCGCCGCGTGCTGACCGCCGACGGCACTTTATGGCTGAATATCGCAGATACCTATTGCGGAACGGGCAACAAGGGCGGCTATCTTGACCCGAAAAATCCCAAAGGCAGAAACGGGCAAAGCGTTTCACTTGCGCGTCGTGCGAGCGAGTGCAAGCAAAAGGATATGATCGGTATTCCGTGGCTGCTTGCATTCGCTCTCCGCGCCGACGGGTGGTATTTGCGAAGCGACATTATATGGTGCAAGGCAAACCCTATGCCCGAAAGTTGCAAAGACCGTCCGAGCCGTTGCTATGAACACGTCTTTTTGCTCACCAAGTCAAAGAAGTATTACTATGACGCGCTCGCCATAGCCGAGCCGATTGCCGAGGGTACGGCGGCAAGGTATAAAGGCGGGCGAAGTGCAAGCAGTAAATACGCCGAGGAAATCCCCGGACAAGGTAAGGTGCAAAAGCTCAACGCGGCGCGGGCGGCGGGTACGATCATCGACGCGGATATATCCCCCGTCAGAAACGCCCGCGACGTGTGGCATATCAACACCGTACCATACAAGGGCGGGCATTTTGCCGCCTACCCGCCGAAGCTCGCGGAAAGGTGTATTTTAGCGGGCTGTCCTCGCGGCGGTATCGTTCTTGACCCCTTTTTCGGAAGCGGCACAACGGGGCTTGCGGCAGTTAAGAATGACCGCCGCTATATCGGTATCGAGTTAAACAGCGAGTATTGCGAGCTTGCAAAAGAACGTATTGGAGGTGTGAAGTTATGAGCGAGCCGCAAAAGCCCAAAAGCTACCGCTTACAATTCACCGATGAAGAACGGGCAAGCCCCGAGCTTGACAAGTTCATCAAGAAATCGGAGAAAGCGGCTGACCGCTACGACAAGGCAAGTGCGGCTATCCCGAAGAAAAACAAAATAGTCAAGGAACGTACTTTTGACGAAGCAACGGGCAAGGCAAAAACGCGGCTTCACTTTGAAAAACAGGACAAGCCGCCGAGCGACGCGAGGGGCAAGCACAAAATCCCCTTGCGCCCCGTCGCCCAAGCCGAGTTATACGTTCACGGCAAAATACACGAAGTTGAGAAAGACAATTCGGGCGTGGAAGCGGCGCACAAGAGCGAGGAACTTGCCGAGGGCGCGGCGAAGTACGGGGCGCGGAAGCTCAAAGAGGGCTACCACAGCCGCAAGCTCAAACCCTATCGAGCCGCCGCCAAAGACGAAAAAGCGGCTATCAAGGCAAACGCAGAATTTAAGTATCAAAAAGCACTCCAAGATAACCCGCAGATCGCCGCATCAAATCCATTTTCCCGCTTTATGCAAAAACAGCGTATCAAGCGCGAGTATGCAAAGGCGGCGAAAAAAGGCGGTATCAAATCGGCAAAGAAAACCGCCGAGAACGCGGGCAAAGCCGCAAAGAAAACGGCACAAACAACCAAAAACACCGTTTCATTTGTAGCGCGTCATTGGAAAGGCGTATTGATCGGTATTTGTGCGCTACTGCTTTTCGTGATAATCTCGGCGGGCGTTACCTCTTGCGTATCACTTTTAACGGGCGGTATGTCAACCGTCGTTGGAAGCTCCTACGTTGCCGAGGACGCGGATATGCTCGGTGCGGAAGCCGATTACAAGTCAAAGGAAGCGGCATTACAAAGCCGTATTGACAATATCGAGCGCACATATAGCGGCTACAACGAGTACCGCTATTTCCTTGACAGTATCGGACACGACCCTTATGTGCTGACTTCCATTCTGACGACCTTGCACATTGACTATACCCGCGCGGGCGTACAAGACACCTTGCAGACGATTTTTGATATGCAATACAGCTTAACGCTCACGTCCGAAACCGAAGTACGCTACCGCACCGAAACCCGCATTGGAAGCTATCAAGTAACCGATGAGGAAACGGACGAGGTATCAACCGTTTACTACGAATACGAGGTAGAAGTGCCATACAACTATTACATTCTGAACGTCAGCTTAACAAGTGAGGATATGGCGGGGCTGACCGCTTACCTTATGACCGATGAACAGTTTGACGCCTACCTTGTGTATATGCAGACAAAGGGCAACCGCCCCGACCTATTCCCATAATTTTTGAAAGGAGATTTACAGCCTATGGCAAACAGCAAAATTAACCGTATCGACAAAGAGATTTTGAAAACCCGTGAGAAGATCAGCGAGTACCAAAACAAATTGCGCTCCCTTGAAGCGCAAAAGGCAGAAGCCGAAAACTTGCAGATCGTACAGCTTGTACGCGCTATGCACCTAACCCCCGCCGAGCTTTCCGCTTTGCTTGCGGGCGGTGGAATCCCCGGCATTGCAACAGTACCCGCAGAAGATGAAAACGAGGAGGACAGCGACAATGAAGAATAAAAACATATTCCGTATGACGAGTGTATTGCTCATTTCAATACTTTGCGTATGCGGGCTTTCCCTTAACGCTTACGCAAGCGACGGCGGCGATTATTACAGCACCGAGCCGACCGAAGAAACAACCAACCCGCCCGTTATCGTTATTCCCGCAGAGAGCGAGGACGACGAGCAGACAGACGAGCCTATCATCATCAAGCCCGAAAACGCCTTTACCCCTGACGGCAATATGACGCTGATTGATAACGTCGAGGGCGAGGACGAAGGACAGAAGCAGTTTATCATTGTTCAGAGTAAAAACGGACACTATTTTTATATCGTGATCGACTACTCTGCCGAGGGCGAAAACACGGTACATTTTCTTAACCAAGTGGACGAAGCCGACCTTATGGCAATTTTAGCCGAGAAAGAAATCACCCTTTCCCCCGCCGAGTGTACTTGTACCGATAAATGCGCCGTGGGCGACATTGACACCACTTGCTCCGTATGTATTGCGGCTATGAATGATTGCGCGGGCGCGGAAGCAACGACGCCCGATGAAACAAACCCGCCTGCAGACGATGAACAGCCCGCCCCAAGCGGACTAAACACGGGCGCGATTATCGGCATTGTTGCTATTCTTGCACTTGCGGGCGGCGGTATCTTCTACTATTTCAAGGTGTTAAAGCCCAAACAGCAGAAGAACAAACAGCCGCAGGACGCGGAGCTTTCCGAGCTTGAATATGACGAGTACGACGAGGACGAGGAATATACCGAAGCACTTGAAGAAATTGCCGACGAAATGAGCTACGATACCGACGACACGGACGATAAAGAATAAAAAATTCCCTCTGCGATTTAGCAGAGGGAAAACATCATTTATTATCTTTTTTATTTTCTGTTTTATCGTCATTGTGGGATTTTTTTGCTCGTTCCAATAGTCTTTGGAATGTAACAACAAAAAGGCACATAACAATCATTGCCATAGTAATGACAGTTATTATTATGACAGTTTCCATTCCATGAAGAGACCCTGACATAATAGGAAATACATCCAACATCACAAAAGAGAATAAAGTCAAGAAAGCTGAAAGCATTGCTACCATTATGCTGAAAGTAGATGAAAGTTTTTTTGAATATTCCATTTTATTTATTTTAGTGGAAACAATCAATTCCTTTTCTATTTCAGTAACTAATAGTGATTTATCGCGCTCTTTGTTCAAGTTGTGAAGATATTCTCTTAAGTGAGCGGTATATTCTTGCTTTTTATCTGCAGAAACATATACATTTTCCACGATTTCTCGTATTAACTCCTCGCAGACAATACGAATTGAATATAATTCTTCGCTTTTAACCTTATATTTTCTTGCTGTCGAAAGAATAATTGCATCTATAATTTCTTTTTCAGGCAATCCCTTTTCAGCAATATATGGTTTTAGAGAACGGATTATATCCAAGTTGGCGTTATTTATCTGTTCAAGATACTTTGTGTTTTCTTTTCGATGCAAAATACCTGCGGTTATAAAATAGACGATTATACCGCTGATAATTCCGCCACCAATGCCTACTACCCAAGCATTAGAAAATAACTTTACAAGGAAATCCCACATATCATACCTCTCAATCAAGTGTCGTTTATTGTCTAAATTATATCATAAAAACTCGAAAAAATCAATAGAAAGGAAATAATATGAAACTTATTATCGCAGAAAAGCCGAGCGTCGCGCAGAATATCGCCGCCGCGCTGAACGTGGGCGGCAGAAAGGACGGATATATTGAGGGCGGCGGTTATCTGATCTCTTGGTGTGTGGGGCATTTGGTAGGACTTGCGGCGGCTGACGCTTACGGCGAGCAGTACGCAAAATGGAACTATGATACGCTTCCCATTCTCCCGAAAGAATGGCAGTACACCGTCGCCACCGACAAAGGCAAGCAATTCAAAATCCTAAAAGAGCTTATGCACCGCGCCGACGTTTCCGAAGTCGTCAATGCTTGCGACGCGGGGCGCGAGGGTGAATTGATCTTCCGTTTTGTGTATAACGTAGCGAACTGTAAAAAGCCTATGCGCCGTCTTTGGATTTCCTCTATGGAAGCCGAAGCTATCCGCGCGGGCTTTGCTGATCTGAAGGACGGCGCAGACTATGACGCGCTCTATTCTTCCGCGCTGTGTCGTGCAAAGGCAGATTGGATTATCGGTATCAATGCGACCCGCCTTTTCTCTTGTCTGTATCATAAGACCTTGAACGTAGGACGAGTGCAGACCCCGACCCTCAAAATGCTCGTTGACCGCGAAGCACAGATTATGAGCTTCAAGAAAGAAAAGTACCACATTGTACGCCTTGATCTTGACGGCACCGAAGCGACAAGCGCGAGGATCTCCGACAAGTCAGAAGCAGACAAGCTGACCGCCGCTTGCAAAACCTCAAGCGCGGTTTGCGTATCGGTCAGCCGCGAGAAAAAGAGCGTCGCACCGCCCAAGCTCTTTGACCTTACCACCTTACAGCGAGAAGCAAACAAACTCTACGGCTACACAGCAAAGCAGACCCTTGATCTCGCGCAAGCTCTCTATGAAAAGCGTCTGCTTACATATCCGAGAACGGACAGCACCTATCTCACCGAGGATATGAGCAAAACGGCGGCAAGCGTCGCCGCTTTGCTCACGGCAAAACTACCCTTTATGAGAGGCGCGGATTTTACCGCCGATCTTTCCCGTATGCTTGACAGTAAAAAGGTGTCAGACCACCACGCGATCATTCCCACAATGGAGCTTGAAAAGACCGAGCTTTCGGCACTTCCCGAAACCGAGCGTAACATCTTATCTCTTGTCGGTGCGCGTCTGCTTTTTGCGGCCGCCGCACCGCACGTTTACGAAACGGTAAAAGCTATCTTCTGTTGTGCCGATACAGAGTTTACAGCAACGGGAAAGACGGTACTTTGCGGCGGGTGGAAAGAGCTTGAACGACGCTACCGCGCAACGCTCAAACAAAATCCCGACGACGAGGACGGCGACGTTCCCACACTCACCGTTTCCGAGGGACAGAGCTACGATAACCCCGCCGCGAGTGTTACCGAGCATTACACCACACCCCCGAAATCCCACACCGAAGATACCTTACTTTCGGCTATGGAACGGGCGGGCAACGAGGACACCGACGAGGACGCAGAACGTCGCGGGCTTGGTACTCCCGCCACCCGCGCCGCCGTCATTGAAAAGCTCGTCAGCGCGGGATTTGCAGAGCGAAAAGGAAAACAGCTTATCCCCACCAAAGACGGCAACAACCTTGTGTGTGTTCTCCCCGACGTGCTGACAAGCCCGAAGCTGACGGCAGAATGGGAAAACACCTTGACGCAGATTGCAAAAGGAAACGCTGACGCAGACGTTTTTATTTGCGGTATCGAAGATATGACACGGGAGCTTGTAAAGATATATCCTTTCCTCTCCGACAGGGACAAAGCCCTTTTCAAAGAGGAAAAGCCCATTGTCGGTAAGTGTCCCCGTTGCGGTGAAAACGTCTTTGAGAGCAAGAAAAACTATTACTGCTCAAACAGAGATTGCGCCTTTGTGATGTGGAAAAATGACCGCTTCTTTGAGGAACGCAAGGTGAAGTTTACCCCCAAAATTGCCGCCGAGCTTTTGGAGGACGGCAAGGCGAAAGTCAAAAAGCTGTATTCTCACAAAACGGGCAAAACCTACGACGGAACGGTACTACTCTCCGACACGGGCGGTAAATACGTCAATTATCGTATAGAGAAAACGAGGTAAGAAAAGAAACGTAGCAAGCATAGGAAAGGGGTACCCCTTCCGTAAATATCCCCGCTTTCGCTCTTAACGATTGCGGGGATATTCGTTTGCTGGGATATTCCCAAACCCTTATATAAAAATAGCGAAAGGAGCTTTATATGGACGAAACCTTTGCAATTCTAATTGACAGCAAAACCCGCTTTGAAACGGGTACAGCGGGCGGCTTTTGGCTTGATATGCCCGCTACGAAAGAACAGCTACACGCGGCGATGGAAAGTGTCGGGATTACGTCAAATAACCCGCAGGACTTTTTCATTCGCGGGTATATGGATAACGAACAAAATCACATAGCTTTGCCGCACGATCTTGTTTGTGCGGCAGACGTTGACGAGCTTAATTTTCTTGCGGCGCGTCTTGCCGAGCTTGACCCCGCAGAGATCGAAAAGCTCAATGCCGCTTTGCAGAGCAAAATGGGCTTTGAGAACGTCGGGAAGATCATCGACTTTACCTATAACACCGATTTTTTTGTTCACGTTCCCGAAGCGCACACGGCGCGGGAGCTTGGCGACTACTATCTAAACAAATCGGGTGCGGTGCAAATGCCCGAAGAATGGAAAGGCGGGATTGACCTTGCTATGTTCGGACAGCACGCCGCCGAGCGCGAGGACGGCGCATTTACGCAGTACGGATATATCACCAAAAGCGGCGACGAGTGGGAGCGTCAATTTGAGGGGCGCGACGTTCCCGAAGAATACCGCATTATGAGTTATCCGCAACCGGCACGACTTGACCCCGAAAAGGTGGAATTTGATACGATTGCCACAAGGCAAGCGGCTGTCCTTACGGCAGAGCCGCCCGAAGCTATCCCCGTAAAACCGATCATTCCGACGGCGACAGACCCGAACGGAAAGCTGAAAGAGATTACTGACCGCTTGGAACAAGGTATTGCCGACCTTTTCAATAGCGAGCGTTTCAAAGAATACCTAAACGTAATGTCGAAATTCCACAATTACAGCTTTAACAATACGGTGCTGATTGCCTTGCAGAAGCCCGACGCTTCACTTGTTATGGGCTTTAACGCTTGGAAAGGAAAAGGCATTGAAAGGAACGTCAAAAAGGGCGAGCAAGGCATACGCATTTTTGCCCCCGCGCCTTATAAGATCAAGACCGAAGCGGAAAAGCTCGACCCCGACACAAAGAAGCCCATTATCGGTGAGGACGGCAAGCCGATCACCGAAACAAAAGAAATCACCATACCCGCCTTTAAGGTGGTATGCGTCTATGACGTTTCGCAGACTGAGGGAAAGGAGCTACCGACGCTCGGTATTGATGAACTGCTCGGAAGCGTGGAAAATTACAAGGATTTTTTCGCCGCACTTGAAAAGACCTCTCCCGTCCCGATTGCCTTTGAGCAGATCGAGGGCGGCGCACACGGTTATTATCACCTTGAGGACAAGCGCATAGCTCTTGACGAGGGTATGAGCGAACTGCAAACCTTGAAAACGGCAATACACGAAATCGCACACGCAAAGCTACACGATATTGACCTTAACGCCCCCGCCGAGGAACGGGCGAACAGACCCGACAGACGCACACGCGAGGTTGAAGCGGAAAGCGTCGCCTATACCGTCTGTCAGCATTACGGGCTTGATACGTCGGATTACTCTTTTGGCTACGTTGCGGGTTGGAGTAGCGGGCGTGAAATGTCGGAACTGAAAAGCTCCCTTGAAACTATCCGCGCAACCGCCGCCGAGATCATAGACAGCATTGACGCGCACATAGCGGAAATTCGAAAGGAGCGCGAAGCGGCACCGCCCGAACTTGACTCCAAAGGAGAACCGATGGTTACGATCATTTGGAGTGAAAACAGCAAGCTCCGCGACGGTGAAACAATGCCCCTATCCCGCGCCAACGCTTTGTTTGAAGCTCTTGACGCGCAGAACAAAGATACCCCCGGCTACGATAAAACAAAATTCCGTATTGACTTCACCCTTGACGGCAAGCCCGAACAGTATGAAGGACGCCAGGACTTAGGCGACGGCGAAGGATCCTTGATAGATCACATTGAAAAATTCAACGCCTATTATCTGAATAACGAGGAATGGCAGAATCAGCTATTACGGAGTGAGGGGCGCAAAGCTATGGAAGCAGACCGCGCCACACGCGGGCTTTTGGTGGGCGAGGTTGTCCCGTACTTGCGGCTTCATTGCAACCTCTCGGAAATGGAGCAAGCGGCGAAAAGTGCGCTCCATAACACCGCAAGTCTGACACCCATTGATACAGCATATTTTACGGCAATTACCGAGTATGTTGCAGAGTGCCGCGCTATGCTCAACAGCGGGATCTACGAGCTTCCCGAAGCTCCGAAGCGGTCAGACTTTGACCCCGAATTGCAAGCATACAAAGCACAAGTTAAGGCAGAGGTCAAAAAGGAAACATACTTTGAGATTTACCAAATCGCAAACACCGAGCAGACGGCAGAAATCGTCTTTGAGCCATACGACCGATTGATAGCTACGGGGCATACTGTTGACCCCGCAAATTACGAATTGGTGTACTCCGCGCCGCTTACGCCCGATATGACGCTTGAAGATATTTACACACGTTTCAATATCGACATTCCCGAAGATTACACGGGACGCAGTTTGTCGCTCTCTGATGTGGTGGTGCTTCATCAAGACGGCGACGTTAGCGCACATTACGTTGATAGCGTCGGCTTCCGCGAGGTACCGCAGTTTCTTGACCGCGACAAAGCACAAGTGATTATCCCCGGCGAACACACGACGGGCGAAAAGATCACGACGCCGCGCGGCAGTTTCAGCGTTACCGATATGACCCGCGAGCAAATGGAAGTGGCGGGCTACGGCGTACATCATACGTCCGAGGACGGCAAGCACTTGATTATGGGAAATGGTACAAACGCTTTCGCCGTTGTCGCAGAAAATCCCATAAAGCACGTTGAGGACACAATCGAGCAGAACGACAACAAGTTTGACGGTATCATCAACAACACGCCCGAACCACCCACCGTTGACGCATTGGAAGCAAAAGCAAAGGCGGGCGAGCCGATCTCCCTTGTCGATCTTGCAAATGCAATCAAGGCAGAGGAAAAGGGCGGCAAGAGTAAGCCTAAAGAGGAAAAACAATCTATCCGCGCACAGCTTAAAAAGGACGCGGGCAAAGAAAAAGCCGCCCCGAAAAAAGCGGCGACCAAAAAGAAAAATAACGATTTGGAGGTATGAGAATGAACACAATATTTACCGTTGAGGAAACAAACCTTATCAGCATTTACATTTACGAAGATCGCGAAAGTCTGATAGAGGAAATGAGCGACGCGCTCCCCTATATGGACGAGGATATGCGCGACCTTGCAAACTGTACCCTTGAAAAGCTCCGCACTATGACCGACGATGAATTTGCCGAGCTTGACATTTACGCGGCTGACGAGGAATAACGCCCACAAGCGCGAGGGCGCACCCTACGCGCCTTTCGCGCCGCAGACAGCAAACACACACGGCGCAGACAAACGCGCCCAAAACGAATTTTAGCGTACCCAAAACAAACAGACGGGGCGCGGCACCGATACGGCTGCCGCGTCCCGTCTTTTTAATTTCGTTTATGTTCTTCTGCAAGTTTTCTTTCTTCAATTTCCCATTCTTTTGTGATTTCCTCAAAAGCCGCTTTTGTGCCAGGTTCTGCACCATTCCGCATTGCTGTGATTTCATCAAACATACTTTGTCCCCACGTTACATCAATCAAATTAAATAGGTGGTATGTTGTTTCACTTGTGCAACGTGAAAGTGTTGCTGTATTACTATCGGAAAGCATCGCATAGGGATATTGCAATTTTAAAATGGTATTGTTTCTTTCAAATATTTCATCGGTAATTCCTTTATCCCAACACAGAACAATGAACTGAACACTATTAAAGCGAAAAAGATATGATGTTGCAAGAGATTCAAAAGTTTCAACTTCGCGCGGCTCTCTAATATGTATTTGCCCCGTTTCGTAATTTATATGATCGACTATGCTGTTGCTTAAAAAGATAGGTGATTGACACCATTGCAATTTTTGATTGCCAAACATAAAATCGGGAGCAGGCGAATTATTTACCGCTAACCCCGCTAAAACTGTTACGTTTTTTAACGGCGCGGTTTCACTTTCATTCATCAAAAAATGTAAAATATCATCATCGAAAAAATCTGTATTTTCTCTTTTTGATCGCATATCGTTAAACGCATATTTTAATAGCATTTTTTGAATTAAAGCATAATCAAAGTTTATATTGAGTGTATCATCAACACCATACTTGGAAAGGAAATATTGACTGATAAAATTCTTTGCATAACTATCAATGTATGAAATTCTTTGGTTGTTACACACGGCACATACATCGTTTACCATAGGGTCAGCAGGATATATTTTCCCTCTATTGCTATCTATGGTTAAAAAACATTCGGGGAATAAATCAAGTATGCCACTTGAAATGATATGTTCTTTTGTTGGCTTCGCTTCTTTTTTGCAGTACGCACACAGCATAGTATCACCTCACCTATTCAATCATTAACAATATAATTATAACATATTTTCGTGAATTTTTCTACCATTTTCCCGTTTTTCTATACCATTGAAAAAAGCAAAAAAATATGGTATAATATTTTCAAAAGCCATAACAGAAAGGAAATTCTAACAATGTGTATGGATATTTACAAAAACATAATAAACGAATATTTTAATGATATGAGTATTACTCCGTTTGATATAAATATTGTTGAAACAACAGATGTAAAATCGGCTTATTATAAAATCCGTCCCGATCAAATTGGAAAAGATGATAAAAGTGACGGATATTATAACGGCTTCTGTGTTCCTCCAAAAGATAACGACGGATTATTTACTATTCTGCTTGATAAAAATAATATCGACCGTTCCAAAGAGAACGGTAACTATAATTGGGTAGGCACAATCGTTCACGAAACAACACACGCAGACGATTATATAAAATACCGCCAACTAATTTCTGCACAAAGCTATGACGAATTATATGATCATAACAAACATCGAATATTTGGATTTTGGACAGAGTACCACTCTCGCGTTATGGGACAGCATTATGTTATAAAATACTCGATTGCAAACAATCACCCTTGTGGCAATGAAGAATATGTAATGAATACCGAAATGGAAAAATTACTAAAATGGTACAATGAAACTCCCGCAGAAAGTGGAGATAAATTATTGGAATTGTTGGCTACACTATTAGGTATGATTTCAGCGTGGGAAGATAATTTCCACGATTCCTTTAATAATTCTTTTGTTCACGAGCTATTTCAAGATACGCCAGATATGGAAAATCTATATGAGTTATTAAGAGAACATAATACCATTGAAAAAGCTGTTCCGCATTTTGATAAATTATATCAGCTTTTGAAAATATTATATCCTGAAATGCCTTAAAAAACGGGACGTGGTAACAAGTAAGTTTACCGCGTCCCGTCCTTTTTACGTTTATAGTATTGTTTCTTTCTTTTTCGCTTGCCCTCGGTCAATCTTCAAAAAGCTGTCTATGTTCCGCTTCATTGTGTCATATTCCTTCACTTGCTTTTTGAGCTTGCCATAGTCAGCGTATAGGGCTTCTTTCTGCTCGGTCAGCTTTGCATATTCCGCTTGGAGCGCGGCAACGCTTGAGAGCTTACCGCCGACGTTAGCGGCGCGTAGTGCCTTTGCCGCCGCTTCATAGAGTATCAGATCGCTTTCGTGAGAAGCGCGGAACTGCTCTTTGTTCTTCGCCTTTTTGTACGCTTCATAGACGGGCTTTGTCTTTTGGTACGTCGTGATATTCTTTATCAAAACCGCCATATCCGCAAGCCGCCTTTCGACACCCTTTAATGCGTCTGCCGCTTGCTCACTCGCCGCTGTGATTTCATCAATGCGGGCGATCAAATCCGTGTACTGCTCGATCTTATGCTCGGTTAAGAAATTGACCGTCTTTGCCGCTTGTTTGAGGTTATGAATTTTCGCCCATTGCTCATATCCTCGGCTCTGCTGTGCCTTGATACTGTTTTCAATATCAATGATAAGAGATACGCCCCTTTGCTCGATCTTGGGAGCTTTCGCGGCGCGGGTGCATTTGCCGTTGATACGCTCGGTAATTGCTTCCTCTGTATAGTCGGCACCGAGGGTTTTAAGACGGGTAAAACGCTCTTGACCTTGTGCGCGGCACGATATGTATTTACCGCGCTTGATCTCATATCCCGCCGCCTGCAAACGCTGTAATAATTCTTCAAAGCTCGATACCTGGGGAATAAGCGCGTCCACCGCGATTTTGAGCTTGGATTTCCAACTCTTACCCGCCTTGTCCGCTTGATACTCGGCGTAATGCTTGCCCTTGTTTTCGCTCGGCTCGACGACGGACAACCCGTTTTCGCGGCATAGCCGATCACTTGTATTTCGGATATTGTAATAGGTGCGCTTATTGGAATTGTACTTGTGATGATCTACGAAGTTTACGGCGCAAAAAATAATGTGATTGTGGATATGCCCCTTGTCAATATGCGTCGTCAAAACGTATTCGTGCTGACCCTTTGTTACCGCGTCGGCAAGCTGATGCCCGATTTCGTGGGCTTTCTCATATTCCACTTCTCCCGGCGCAAAAGATTGTATCAAATGGTGGGCGAGATTATTGCCTTTCTCCATAGCTTGCGACAAGGTAAATCCGAACTCAATATCTGCCGTTTCATAGGAACAGCCGAACGAGGACACAAGGATTTTTTCGTCCGTCTTTGCGGGATTTTGGATATAGTCAAGTGCCTTGCTTAACGTGCTTTTAATAGGCTTAATCTTTGTAACCGCCATATTTCCTCTAACGCTCCTTTGATCTCTGCAATATCCTCGGCGTACACGTTGCCCGTTGCATTGACGCGGCGGGCAATCTGATTGACGTTTACGCCGATCTTTTGTATCTCTGCCGTCATAGCTTTTATGTCGGTATGATCGACTTTGATAATATATCCGTCAATGGCAATCTTCCGCAGATATGCCGCCATATTGTCGGTGGGTATGAGCTTCATTTTCTGTTCAATCAAAGCCCGTTCTTCCTCTGTTACACGGAACTTGATTTGTACCGTTCTTTGCCGTCCGTTCATCTGACGTTCTCCTTTCTTTGACCGAGGGTTTGGGACGTTTCCCAACAAGCCATTTTGAACCGAAGCGCGAGCGCGGCAAGGGCGAAAATACGGAAGTGGGTACCCACTTCCTATGCTTGCTACGTAACTTTATCCCCTCTATCTATATACACCACTTAAAATGCAATTTTGCCAAACAAACGGAGAAAAAATATAAAAAAACGCGACAAACTCAAAAATCAGTCTGCCGCGTTTCTGTTCAATTTCAGTTTTCTTTTTCGACTTCAACAACCGCTTTCGCTGTTTCCGTAACGATGTGTAACCCTTTATCACTCATTCCGTCAAGCAGAGTATCAAGCTGACGGCGCATAGTGCTTTTGTCCGCACTCTTGTCGGGGAAAAAGTATTGATCTACGGATATATCGTAACGGGTAACAAGCTCATAAAAGATTTGCAAGCTCGGTTGTTGTCCCTTGTTCTCAATGTTTGCAAGATAGCGGGGCGATATATCCATATCGTCGCTGACA
>JBGVPV010000068.1:0-10634 GCA_045127215.1 Eubacteriales bacterium
GACCTTCGTGATACCTATTCATCATATCGCTGGAATCCCCTTGATATGATCTGGGATAATTATCAGAAATTTCTTAACGCTCATAACGAGGCGTTTGCACGTAAGGATCGCCCCGAGGACTCGGGACTTCAGATCACCGAGCCGCTTGAAAACTTTGCGGAGGGCGAGAAGTGGTACGAGTTTGACGGCAAGGGATACGCAAGCTACGCAAGACTCGTTGAAGCTATTAAGATATATAAGAAAAAAATATACGACGAGGTGTATGAGGACCTCAACGACCTCGTTTCAGTACTTATCCCCGTGGAAAACCCCAAGGATCCTATGTGGGAAAAGGGCGCGCGAAGCATTACTCTTGCGGTGCTTCTTGCAATGCTTGAGGACAGCGCGGACGAAAGACTCGGTATGACCAAGGAAAAGTTCAACTTCTTCAATATGACCAAGATACTTCAGAACTCCTCCAAGGACTACCTCGAGCTTCGCAACTATTTCGCAGGCAGAAGCGTACTTTCCAAGGCGCTCTCACTCTCAAAGCAGGTGTGTGACGCCGCCGAGCAGACCAGAGCTTCCTATATGTCCATAGTTTACGAAAAGCTGACGATGTTCAACGACGCAGGAATATGCGCCCTGACATCCTCCTCGGATTTCTCCTCCGAGCAGCTTGCAGAGAAGCCCACGGCACTCTTCCTCAAGATCCCCGACGAAAAGGATACGCGTCATAATCTTGCCGCGATATTTATCCTTAATATTTATAAAACGCTTATCAAGATCGCCTCGGCAACCGAGGAGCTCGCCCTCCCGAGAAACGTATATTTCATCATGGACGAGTTTGGTAATATGCCTAAGATCGAGAAGTTTGATAAGTTTATTACGGTTGGACGTTCGAGAAAGATCTGGTTCACTATGATCATTCAGTCCTACGCTCAGCTTAATAACGTTTACGGTGATACCGTTGCAGACATCGTAAAGGGTAACTGCGGTATCAAGATGTTCATCGGCTCTAACGATATGAACACCTGTAAGGAGTATTCCGAGCTTTGCGGTAACATTACGGTAGTAACCAGCTCCACAAGCGGTTCGGTAAGCTCAGACGATATAAATCTCTCCAATCAGACGCAGGTAAGACCGCTTATCTATCCCTCGGAGCTTCAGAGGCTTAACCGCCCCGGATTTATTGGAAACTCCATTATCGTTACCTTTGGTAACTATCCTCTTAAGACATATTTCTCCCCCAGCTTCAAGGTTCCGTTCTATCAGACGGGTAAGATGGACACGAGTGATCTTACCGAGAGATATTTTGACGAGAACTCGGTTCTTTACAATATCACAAACAGAAACGATATAGTCTTTGGCGAGGTAACTCAGGAGCCTAAGAAAGAGGCAAAGGAAGAGACTATTACCTTTACCCCCGGTGAGGGCGTTACGGCAACCGTACACGGACAAAACGCAGAAGCTCCTGCGGCAGAGGAGGGACGCGCTGATGACCATGGTGGCGACTCCGACGAGCAGACGCTTATTGCTTTTTGGAGAATGTATAAGGAAAGCAATCCCGAGGGAACTCTGGACGACTTTTATAAGGACGTCCTGAACACAAATAGCGAGGTACAATAATTAATGAAGAAAAAAATTCTAAGTATAATATTGGCGACGCTGATGCTGATATCGTCCTTGCCGCTTTCGGTACTTGCCGAGGGCTTGGGCGAGCTGCTTTCAAGAAGCTCCGTGCCGGTTGTAAGTGTTGAGAGTAAGTATTCTTATTTCAAGAAGGACACTCTTCCCGAGGAGTTTTACCGTGCGTTGCCTGACGACGAGGGTGTGTTCTATTTTGATATTACCGTAGACAAAGCGCCCACGACGGATGAGGAAATACGCGTATATTACCGCACTGTTGATGAGACGGCGGTTGCCGCTTGGGGTGACTACGAGGACGTTGGCGCTTTTGAGGAAGCCTACGTAACTCTCAACAAGGCGAACGGCTACCGTGCGAGAGTGCAGGTAAACTCCACCGTGCTTGATTATGCATCACGCGGCGGTGACGGAGGAACCGTGGTAATAGAAGACGGCGCGCTTCTTTCACGCAGGTTTATATTTGAGCTTACCCGTGTGGACGGAAATGCGGTATTGCATCAGGCCACAGGCACGTCGGGCACTATACAGCACCGCTCAAAGAGCAAGCTTTACTGTTATCTGAAGGCGAAGTCCTATATCCATCAGACCTCGTACCAGATGGGTGAGGGCTATCCTCTGAGATATCCCAGTGACGAGCCACCCATGTTAACGCTTGTTGATCAGGCTATAAATACGGCGTTTATTTACGGTGATAAAACCGTGAGCAGCCCTCTTAACTTTGAGTTCCCGCAGCATTTCAAAACGCTTATGAAAACGGGAAATTACAATCTGAATATATCTGTTTTCGGATTGTGTAAAGAGGACTACATGAATGACGACGGTCCGGTTACTCTTGATCTTTATTACACATATCAAGGCAAGAAGATGAAGGCGTTCTCCCTTACGGTTGAGGGTGAATTTGATGATAGCTTGTTCTTTGGCTTTGAGCATGCTTACGACTATATAAACGATACTAAAACAGACAAGGGCTTTGATATTAAGGACCATATTAATGATAACTTCTACGGTTTTAGTATTTACGATAATGACGGAAATGTCGAGTATAGAGTCAGCAAAGATCAAAGCCGTGACGTGGATGATATCGTAAAGGCTCTTAGAAATTCCATAATCGACGGATATGCGACAAAGCTTATTGCTGTTGAAGATCTGCCTTTGTCAAAAACGAATATAGATAATAATGAAATGACAGTCCTCAGATTGCCGTCGAATTTTATCAATGCGGACAGTTATTCCTGGGAATTGACTACCATAGTAGATAACAATAGCCACGGCAGAAGACTTGAGGACGTTGTATTTGCTTTTGCTATTACCGAGAAGTACGAACTGAAGATCCTTGAGGATGAAAAAGGCAATCAGATGGTCACCACCAATATCGACACTATGAGAGATGGTGACAAGCTTCAGTTTACGGTAAGACTCAATCAGCTTGCTATGATAGAGTCAAGAAGAGGCCCTAATACCATTACAGCCAAGATAAACGGCTTGTATGAGGTTACGCTTACTAACAAGCATCCTAATATTTATCCGGATCTTTACGATAATTATCTTTTCCTTTATGCGTGGGATACGTTCGTGTTCGAGGGAGATCTGCCACCGGAGCTGAACGGAATACGGATAACTTCATTGACGGATATAAAATGGACTTATAATGGAGGTCTTAAGGATCGAGGACCTAAAACCTTCCTCAAATTCAATTACCTTCTGAGCAATAAGATACACGATATCTACGGATATAACAGAGATCTCCGCGTTCCCCTTGCAACACCCAGCATCAAGGGAACTGACACCTGGACGAAGTCCAAGTCTCTTGATATTTACGTAAATACCGTTGAGAACGGCAACTCTCGTTTCAACGATTATGCAGCCGTTTATTATCAGTGGAGTGACAGCCCCGAGCTGCCTGCGACGTATAGCTCCAGGGTTGATTTCCACACCCACGAGGACGGTGAGATCTTCAAGACCATCATCGGTACGGGTGACGGTGAGATGTATCTCCATATCAAGACGGTTTCAGGCTACGGAAAGAGCTCGATATCTGACGCCGTTACGGGTTATTACGACCCGAGCGATGCATCCGCAACCTATACCCCCTTTGGCCCGTTCAAGTTTGATAACTCGGCTCCCGAGTTCTCCGCGTCGGATATTACCATAGGCGGAAATCTTCGCGAGAGAACCATAACAATGCTTGTCCCCGATGACGGTGGTACGGGTGTCAAGGAGCTTGCGCTTTATTACGTCGGTAAGAGCGGACAGGGAGTGAAGCTCAAGACCTTTACCGACTCTGATTTTACGGGGGACCCCAAGAGACTTTCATATACGATTTCACACAAAAACGTCGGTGTTGCCGTTGATGAAAACGGAAACGCTGTTTTAGGGCGTGGCGAGGTAGAGTTCTATTGGATACTTACCGATAAGCTCGGTAACACCAGCGGAAAGATCGCTGAGTTTACGCTGACCTTTGATACACACGATTATATTTCTGATGAGCTTGTCAGCGCACGTCCTCATGATATGTCGACGTCTGCGGGCGATGCTCAGTTTGTAAACACAACGGCGACTATTGACGAGTTTACGTTTATTTACGATTACAGTCTTAATAAAGATAAGACCTTTGCTACTTACGCGGCAAACGGCAAAACGGTTTATTACGCATTTGCGTTTGCCATAGACCCCACAAAGCTTGAGGGTGGAGATGGCGGCACGTACAGCGCGAACGTTTCCTATAAGGGTGACGTGCTTCACTCGGCAGAATACAGCGTCGAGGAGATAACGGACAACGTTTACGCGGTGCTGTTCTACGGTGAGATGGATAGCGGACGCTACGATATCCAGCTTAAGAGCAGTGAGGGAGGAAGCGAACGAGTTTCCCGTATCTACTCAGTTTACGCGACCGACAGTGAGGACGACAGAACCTCGCTCAGAGATCGCATTGAGACGGGAACGCTGCTTACAAACTCCGTATATCAGCTTTCCGCTGAGTATCCTTACTTCTATTATAAGGATAAGGAAGGCGTGATAAAGAAGACGTATTACAACGACTCAAAGCAGCCCGCGACCTTCTCAACTCTTGCAAAAGTAAAGGAATACGTTCTTTACAAGGAGCTTGGTGATATTTATCTCGTTGAGCTTACCGCCGCAACGGCAAGTGCCCTCAACAGCGGTACTACGGGATATCTTATCGCAAAGGGAGAGACCCAAAGACCTCAGGCGGGGCAGTGGTGGATACGCTATAAGAGCGATTCCTGGACGCCCACCTCGGGAGACACCTCATGGGTATATTATTATTACGGCATGAGCGGTGATCTTTCCTACGACGCGCTCAGCGCAAATCTGCTGGCGGCGATTTCCGCAGTATCCAACCGTATAGTAGGATACGGCAAGAGCCTCGTGCTCACGGACGCCTCACTCTTCCTTGATTCAGTTTCGGGTGACAGACTGCTTGACGAATACGGTATGCCGTATCTCACCCCCGAGCAGATTCACAACGCTGACGAGCTGTCTGACAAGACAATGTGCGGTAACGTCTGGGGCGCAGAGGTAGCCTTTGCGGCAGATAGAAATATTTACAAGAGCAACGTTTCCGTTGGCGAAGAGGGAACTGCGAATTACGCTGAATACCCTCTCGTCGGTAACTTCAAGCTTCCCGAGGGCTCGATCATTCAGTATAAGACCTTCGGCGGCACGGAATGGCTCACCTTGGATATCAAAAAAGATCAGATCTTTATCGAGGCACTCAGGGCAGTAGGCAGCTACGGAGTCAACTACATCCGCGAGCTGTCCGCTGACGGCGTGGCAGTTTATGCGGTCTATGTTGATAAGGAAGCCCCCAAGGTCACGTTCTCTCAGACGGATAATAACGGCAATATGAAGGAGATACCCGTTGACGGTGCGGAGATACTTGATATAAGAACCAAGGATCTTTACATCGGACGCGTTTCGGCAGTTGAATGCGACAGACTCTCCTACGTTGCGGTTTACAGAGTATCCAATCTCTCTCTCGTCGGTATCTATACCGCGCAGGAGCTTGAGAATGCTCCCGTTAAGCTTGACGACGGTAACTATTACATCATAGTAGCTGACCGTTCGGGCAACTGTTACACGGTAACGGCTAAGGTGAGCAGCTCTGATCTCGAATGCACCGTCAAGGAAAGCAACGATAAGTTTATCAGACTTACCTGCAACCGCAGAGTCGATCAGATACTCAGATACGAGGTGTATCTCAACGGTGAGCTCGTGACCTCAACGTACTCACCCGATCAGACTTTTGATAAGGCAGGAATTTATAACATATACGTTCAGGATATATACGGTAACGAGTTCTCGGATGAGTACGTATTCAGCAGAAATTACCCCACCGTTACCTGGAGATATCTCAGCTCTGACGGCAGATATCACCTCTATGACCCCAAGGCTGAAAACAACGAGGGCTTCGTTATGACGTACGTATCCGATAATCAGTACAAGATATCTACGTCGGTTAAGACGAGATTCAGCTTCAGCGACGGATACGAGTATAAGTTTGAGGGTACACCCCCCAAGCATACCGAGACCTTCGGTACGGAGACCGTCGTTACCATCGAGGCGGGACAGTCCTTTACCCTGAGGGTATATTACAAGAATCATAAGGATTGCTACACGGTATATACGGGAGCAGTTGACGTAACGCCCCCCACCATCAACGTCACGGCTGACGTTGACGTACTCAAGAAAGGCGAATTCGGTCTGTTTGAGGAGTGGATAAAGAAGGGCGCGGTTACTATGGACGATCTTTATTACCAGCTTGTCGAGGTGGCGTCAAGACCCGTATCGAACGGAGCAAGAATAAACTCTGATATTATCAGGATCAATGCAAGTGACGCAAATGAGCTCTCAAGCGTTGAGGTTTATCTTGACGGTGAGCTTATCAAGCAGCAGGACACGACGAGCGGATTTACGCAGATCATAGTCAGCCGCTGGGGAAGCTATCGCGTCGTTGCAAAGGATACGCTCGGTAACGTTTCCGAGACTGCGTTTACTAACGGAAATACGGATGGCGTGAGCTACTTTGTTGACGGCGAGGAAGCCGAGATCGCGCTTCACGGATATCTGAATTTCAAGACCGTTGGAAAGAAGCACGTCTACACTAAGGTAGATTACGGAAATACCGATTTCAGACTCAATATCACTCAAAATGCCGACGTATTTATGTCAGTCGGCGTATCGGGAAGCGCAAATAAGATATACGGCTTCAGAATTTCTGACGGCAGTGTATATCCGATCACCTATACCGTTAAGAACGGTGCGGTCGATCTTACCGTAGGGCAGGCGCTTATCGATACGGCGTCCAAGGAATTCAAGGTTAATCGCGAGTACGTTATCACTAAGAACGCGTCTTGCGATATATACGCCTCGGTCGACGCCTACGGTGCGGTGAGCATCAAGGTATACGCCCCTGAGGATGATACCGCGGTGGTATCTGTCAGCGCGAGAGTTGATTTTGGTGAGAGCGATATATCATTCGTTTGTGCAGAGCTTTCTCATAAGACCTCTGATATATACTTCGTAGGTGACGGTGCTCAGACCGAGACTGATATCCGCGCGAATAACGGATTTACCGTCAACGAGGCGTTCTTTGAGATCGAGAGAATAGAGAGCGTAAGCCTCTACTACTCAAAGCTCAACGATCTGAAGCCCGATTCCCTTGAGGATAGAACGGATATATATTACAAGGGAGATAAATATACCGATGAAGGCTTCTACCTCTTGATAGTGAGAAACCTTTACGGTAACGACAAGGTTTACAGGATCACTATCATGAAGACCTTTGGAGTTACCTCGTCGGTGACCTTTGCTGACGGATATCAGATCTATTACAGCAAGGACCACACGGGTACGTTGTATTCAAACGGCAGTATCACCATTGACTTGTTTGACGAGGATGTGACCGTTGACGTAACGCTGAACGGAGCTGTTTACACGGGATTTGTTCAGGACGACGAGGATAACGTTATTTATCTCGTATTCTCAGAGGAAGGAAAGTACGTCGTAAGACTTACAGACTCCTACAAAAACGAAATTACAAAAGAGCTTGAAATAAACAGATCCGCGTATAAGGTGGCAGACGAGCTGCTCGTGGGTTACAATGAAAAGGCGCTCAGACGCGACGAGGGATATACCAATCAGATGCTCTCGATCGATAAGGCAGTTTTCGATAGGGAAGGTATTTATTACCTTGCTGTCGGCTACGGAGACGATCACACCGTGCTCTTTGACTCCTTCTCGGAGACTCCCGTTTCTACGGAGGATAGCGCGCTGAAAAATATTATCGGCAGCAAGGGAGACGGAGTATATACCGTGACCTGCCGAAACCGCTTCGGCGCGGTAGTCACCAAGGATATACATTACCGCAGCACGCCTACTCTCAAGCTTGAGAGAACTACCCGTTCTCAGTCAAAGCCCGAGATATATGACCTTTCTCACGCGATCAAGCTTGGCTTCTGGTCAAATAACGCTCTTGCCTTCAGTACCGACGCGCAGGTATACGTTTTCAAGATCAACGGCAACGTTACCGAGTGTCCTCGCACCCTTGTATTCGAGCATGCGGGTGATTACGGTAATTTTGAATACGATATCACCTATATTGACGAATACGGCTTTGAGTACAGCTTCAAGGCGTACCTTGTCAGAAAAGAGGTGACGGTAAACGTGCCCTCAAGTCTTACGGGCACTATGATAGACGGAGTGCTCAACACCAAGAACGACGTAGCTATCACCTTCGGTGAGAATATTTACGCGACCTACACGAGAAATAATGGTGAAGAGATCATCTATCACTCGGGCGACGTTCTTAAGATGGACGGAACTTACAGATTTACCGTTATCGACTACGCAGGTAATTCGACCGCTATCACCATCAAGAAGGATACCGCAGTCGAGTTCTCGTTTACCGAGTCGGTCAGCGGCACCACGGTGCTTAACGGAGGCGTTGTAAACTCCTCTAAGGTAAGCTTCAATTCGCTCAATAAGGATAGCGCCTATATCGAAAAGGTTACGCTGAACGGAGTAGTTCAGGACAATACCGCAAGTACTAAGTTTACCGAGGACGGTAAGTGGGAGCTTATCGTTTCCGATAAGCTTGGCAACAAGTCGTACTTCTGCTTCTATATCATCACCCGCTCGCAGAACGGATTCTCATACACCACGCCTTACGAATATCGCATCACAGAGATGTGGTACGACGCAGGAGACGGCGTAGAGATATCTTATATGAGCTTTATAGAGCATACCGAGTATAACTCAAGCTTCAAGTTTGTGGAAAACGGAAAGTACAGCGTGGTAATGACCTCGGACGTAACAGGTAAGGTGTCTACGTTTGAGTTTAACGTTAATACGAACGCACCTGAGGCGTACCTCGTGGGTTGTAATCCCGGGGAGACGACCATCAACGATATAACGGTCGGCGGCTGTAAGGTAGGAGATCGCATTAAGATCTACAAGCTTACCGATAGCGGTGAGCGTCTTATCGCAGACGTGTCGGTGGCTTCACTCTCAACTCAGATCCCCACGGTGACCGAGGGCGGTAAATACCGCATCGTAGTGGAAAGTGAGGCGGGAGTTGCGACGGAGTTTACCTTTACCAGAAAGCACGTTATGAATACCGCGGGCAGCGTATTCGTTATGGTTGTTATCGGACTTGCCACGGTAAGCCTTGTCGCAGGACTTGTTTACAGAAACAAATCCAAGACCGACGAGTAATTCTCACGGCGACAGTGCCGTACAAAAATCACATTGGTTTAACTGAATTAAAATAAAAAAATATTATAAAGGAGATAAAATTATGTTAAACGATCTTAACACTATCGTTCAGCCCGTACTGGACATCTGCAAAACCCTCGTACCGATTATGCTTGGTGTAGTAGGTGCTGTTGGAGCACTGTGGTGTATTCTTCTTGGCGTAAAGTACGCTAAGGCAGACGATCCCCAGGAGCATGAAAAGGCTAAAAAAGGACTTGTAAACGCAATCGTTGGATTCGTTCTCATTTTTATCCTTTTGATCATGCTCAATATTGGAACCAGCGTACTTACCGAGTGGTGGTCGGAATATGGCAGCATCTAAGAGCGCTGTAAAGGCTTTCTTCGCGCTCTGTATGACGGCGATCCTTGCGATCGCCGTCTGCGGATGCGATGACTTGGGCGAATACGAGGACACTGACGCGTATTACAGCTCCTTTGGAAACATTATTCTTGTCAGTGCGGAGTCGGGTGACGACGAAGATTTTTCCGTTAAAGAATATTTTTATAACGAGGAATCCCGAGAGGATTTTCTCAAAGGGGAAGACGGTGCGTATGGGGGAGTCCCACACGGTGATTACGTGTATATGGTCATCCCCTTTGAAAACAATATCGATATGGACAGTCTTGCCCTCTTTATGCAATCTGAAACCGACGTATCGGTATATATAAACGTTTTCGTGGTCAGTGATGCAGACTGGGAGGCTATTCTTGAAAAAGATAGCGGCTCTGATGGAGCTGAGGGTGAAGGCGAACAAAAAGAATACGTGTATGATGCTCCCTCACCCAATACGAGAGTAGGGGAGACTGTAGTACATCTTAAAGCAGGAAAATGGGGCTCTTTTGTGTTGGATTCGTTCAAGGTGAGCGGTGATATACAAAAAAGCATAAATATAAATGACGGTCAATACGTTCTTATTCAGATCAGAAACAATTGCGGGGATCTGGTTTTTGATGACGAGCAACAGGCTTACGTTGACCGTGTGACCGGTCTTGAGCTTGAGAAGGCTGAGAAGATCACGATGACTAATCTCTTGATCAGAGCCCTCGAGATAAAGAGCGGTGAATAAGTACAGGGAGGCAAAGAAAAATGTTTAATTGGTTTTGGGAATTTTTATATATGATCTCAAAAACGTTGTTTATGCTGATAGACGGTCTGGTGCTCTGCGCAAATAAGCTGTGCGGAATTGACCCGATCAGCTTCGGCGGCGAGGAGAGCGATTTTTTGTCATATTTGC
>JBGVPV010000069.1:0-8480 GCA_045127215.1 Eubacteriales bacterium
ATAAATCAAATCGGGCGATTCGTGAATCGCCCCTACGGCAAAAAAACATCATACCGCACGCCCACGCGGTTGGATACCATGGAGCATAAATGTTACATTGTGTCCACGCAGGAGGATATGGAATCCTCCCCTACAACGTATAACATCATTCATCCGTAGAGGCGACCATTGGTCGCCCGTTATTGTGCAAATGTTACTTTATGATAGAGCGGACGATTCGTAAATTGACCGACTTTTTCGTGTCTCTTTAAATATATATAAATATTATATAATATTATAAATAAATTTCTTTAAAATTATTGAAATAATATAATAAATATGGTATAATTTATGGTGTATATTTGTCTAATTAAAATTTCATAAAAGAACGGAGATTTAAATGTCTTATCTCGACGAAATTTCGGAAATATGGCGCATAGTTTATCAGCAGATCGCGCTTGAAAAAACCAATTCCTTTGCGGAGCTTTGGTATAAGGATCTCAAGATCCATTCATACGAAAACGACGTTATTACCTTTGCAACCGATTCACAATTCAAATACGATAAAATAAAAGCAACACATCTTCCCGAGCTTGAACGCGCATTCTCAAGCTTTTTGCCCTGTGCGGTGGATATAATCCTGGTCGGCAGAGCTACCCCCACACAGACAAGACCGGTCGTTCATGACAGCACCGAGCCGCAAAGAAAGGTGAATGTCGCATCTCAGGAGCTTGACGACGATCTGAGAGATAGCTTTTTCCAGATCCACAACCCCGAATACACATTTGAAAACTTCATCGTAGGCAACTCCAACAAGTTCGCCCACGCGGCGTGTACGGCGGTCGCGCAAAAGCCTGCTGAGGAGTACAATCCCCTCTTTATCTACGGCCCGAGCGGAGTCGGAAAAACTCACCTTATCTGCGCGGTTGTAAACGAGATCAAGCGCAAGAAACCCGACACCAAGGTAATATATATAAACGGTGAAGATTTTACCAATCAGCTTATCGAGAGCATCGCAAAGAGCGAGACTATCAAGTTCCATAACAAGTTCAGAACCTGCGACGTGCTTCTCATAGACGATATTCAGTTTATCGCGGGTAAGATATCCACACAGGAGGAGTTCTTCCACACCTTCAATACGCTTCATCAGGAGCAAAAGCAGATCATTCTTACCTCCGACCGTCCTCCCAAGGATATAGCAACCCTTGAGGACAGACTGAGAACGAGATTTGAATGGGGCTTGCTCGCGGATATTCAGCAGCCCGATCTTGAGCTCAGACTTGCGATATTCAAGCAGAAGATCGCTCAGTCGAACATCACGATGCCCGACGACGTTATGTTGTTCCTTGCGGAAAATCTCCGCTCCAACATCCGTCAGATCGAGGGAGCTATCAAAAAGCTCTCCGCAAAGAGTCTCATCATGGGTCAGGTCATCGATATGGAGCTTGCAAAGAAGTGCCTTACCGAGCTTCTCGGCGGCGCTGAACCCGTAAGCACCACGGTGGATAAGATATTCGCCGCCGTTTATAACAAATACGGCGTTTCCAAAGAGGATATCAAGAGCAAGAAGCGTACCAAGGACGTAGCGTGGGCAAGACAGATGGCTATCTATCTTATCCGTGAGATCACCGAGCTTTCCTACCCCAATATCGGAAATATAGTTGACAAGGATCACACCTCGGTCATGTATGCAAACGATCAGGTGGTCAAAAAGCTCGCTCAGTCACCTATGATAGAGCTTGAAATAGAGGAGCTCAAAAAAGAGGTTTCAAGCATCTGATATTTTCAAGATGTAAAAAATCTGTGGAAAACTTTTGGGATATTTGTTGAAAACTTTTTTGGGCGGAATCGCAAAAGCGACGCACAAAAATGAGGCAAAAAAAGTTTTCCCAAATTTCTCAACAGCCAATCAAGGCGTTTTCCAAGCAACATACAGCAATCGATGGGATTTTTTTTCGCGGTATCACGCGGCGAAATACACTTTTCCACAGTTTCCCCAGCCCCTAATAATACTAATACTACTTTATTAATTTTATTTATCTTTTTATAAAGCGCCTACGGCGTCACGGTAAAAAAACAGCGAAGGCTGTTGAAAACGGCGTGTGGAAATCACGGTGAAAATTACGGATAAGAAGATAAGAAAGGAACGTTATGAAGATCATATTCAACAGAAGCGCGGTAAGTACTGCGGTTGCGCCCCTTATGTGCGCAGTATCAGGTAAATCTACTCTTTCCACTATTGAAGGAATACTTATAGAAGCAAGATTCCCCGACACCTGTATTCTCACTACCTACGACCTTGAAAAAGGCGTGAGAATAACACTTGAGGCAAAGGTTCTCGAGGAAGGAAAATATATAATCAACGCTCAGAAATTCAATCAGACACTCAGAGTTATGGACGGTGAGGAGATAACTCTCAGCGTTGACTCCAAGCTTGTCGCAACCATTGTCAGCGGCCGTTCCTCTCACAGAATGAACGCCCTGCCCGGTGAGGATTTTCCGAGTATCCCCGAGCTTGTAAGTGACAGAAGCTTTATAGTTTCTCAGTCCGTGCTTAAGAATATGCTCGCTCAGGTAGATTTCGCTATGGGTGTTAACGACCAGAGAGCAGTTCTCAACGGTACTTACTTCAAGATAACCGACGACTCCGTTATGCTTGTTTCCTGCGACAGCTTCAAGCTTGCAAAATGCTCCCAGAAGACCGAGCTTACAAACAAGAACACCAACGGAAACGCGCATCTTGAGTATGCGTTTATAGTTCCCGCAAAGACTGTAAACGAACTTTCCCGTCTGCTTGAGGATGACGGAGACGCGCTGACGCAGATCTACGTTACCAGAAAGCATATCGTGCTTCTTATCGGCGAGCTTACCTTCTTCTCAAGACTTATCGAGGGTGAGTATATCGACTACGATAGAATTATTATGAAGAATCACAAGATCTCCGTTGTGGTTGACAAGAAGGAGATAATCAGCGCGCTTGAAAGAGCGGCACTTGTTACCGAGGAAAAGATCGCGGGTAGCGTACGCTCTCACGTCAAGCTTGAGGTAGTTGAGGACGTTCTTAAGATCTCCGCAGTCTCCTCTGCGGGAAGCACCTACGACGAGCTGTTTATTGAGCACGCGGGTGACAACATCAGCATTGCTTTTAATAACAGATACCTCACCGACAGTATCAAGGCGTGCCGCGGTGAAAGGATACACCTTACAATGTCCTCTCCTCTTACCAGCATGAATATAGAGCCCGTTGTTGATGAGGAAAGTGATACAGAGGAGATCTTTATGCTTCTCCCCGTAAGAACCAAGGACTGATAAGCATAGATGTACTGCAAAAAAATAACCGTCAGGGATTTTCGCAACGTGGAGAGCGCAAGCGTCAGCTTTTCTGACGGAGTAAACGTCCTTGTCGGAGAAAACGCGCAGGGCAAGACCAATCTGCTTGAGGGCATATTCTATACGTCCGTGGGACGCAGTTTTCGCGCGGTCACCACGCCTCAGCTTATAAGATTCGGAGCTGAAAGCGCGGAGATATCTCTCGATTTTCAGGACAAAAACCGAGAACAGAATATAACCGTAAGGATATTCAAGGACAAAAAGAGGTTTATTGAGAAAAACGGTATGAGAGCTGAAAAGCTCTCGGATATCGTAGGCAGTTTTCGCGCGGTACTCTTTTGCCCCGAGCATTTGTCTCTCATAAAGGACGGCCCTGCCGAAAGACGCGCGTATCTCGATATGGCGATAAGCAGACTTTACCCTCTTTATATCCACTCTTTACAAAAATATAACTTTGCTCTAAAGCAAAGAAACGCGCTTATAAAGAACGCATTTGCGGACAGAGCTACGTTTGACGCAACCGTTGAGCTGTGGAACGATCAGCTTGCCGAGGAAGCGGCAGTTATTGCCGATATGAGAAGTCGTTTTGTTATTCGTGCGGAAAAATATATCAAAAAATTCTTCTCGGAGATGACGGGGGGCGAGGAGATACCGAAGGTATCTTATAAAAGTCTTACGGGCTATACCGAGAATGATTACGCCGATAGGCAAAAGACCAAGGCGGCTTATCTTGAGCTGCTGTCCTCGTCTTACGAGCGTGAGATAAGCGCAGGTGCTACTCTTTACGGCGTGCATAAGGACGATCTTGATATAACCCTCAACGGAAAAAGCGCGCGTATCTATTCCTCTCAGGGACAGCAACGCTCGTTGGCGCTTTCGCTGAAGCTTGCCGAGGGTGAGATCTGCCGTGAGGAATTTGGCGACGAGCCGGTATTTCTTTTTGACGATGTGCTTTCCGAGCTTGACGCCTCGCGCAGAGATTATCTCGTTAACAGAATGAAGGATAAGCAGGTCATTATAACCACCTGCGAGCCCGACGCTCTGAGCAGCATTATAGACGGCAGAAAGATATTTGTAAAAGACGGAAATTACGAACAGGAATAATTAAACGTTAAATTGTAGGGACAGGCGTCCAACGTTTGCCTTTGGCAAACTTGCCAAGTTCGCTTTGCGAACGTTGCCGACATGTCCGTTATTATTGTAAAGTAACATTTACACCGAACGGGTCGCCGAGGACGTCGACCCCTACAACTAACAAACGGATAAAATAAAATTCACAGAACACCCGAAGCACAAACGTCAACGACAAGCCTCGCCCTTTGGGAGAGGTGGCGGCGTAGCCGACGGAGAGGGTATTTTACCGCCTACCCTCACACGACCCTGCCGTGCGAGGACTACTCATCCACCACTTCGTGGTCCCCCTTCCCTGACAAGGGAAGGCTTAATGTGACCCGTTTTGTCGTCCTCTACATTTTTATTTGTTTGTATATGATTATTAATAAATCATTTAAAGCAGAAACGATACCGATAAGCCTTCCCTTGTCATGGGAGCACTCCGCTTTGCTACGTATCAAGTTTGCCGTAGGCAAACATTGAGGGGACCGCTTGCGGTGGATGAGTAGTCTTTATCATAAAGTAACATTTGCACATAAGCGGGTCTGTCGACAAGTCAAACGTTAACGCACTACCCTTAGTTATGAACGTTATTTATTTATCGTCGAAGGTTTATTTTTCTTTTTCTTTTTTGTGACCGAGAAGCCGAAATTGCCTATCTTTTTGCCAAGCTCAAAATAATCTCCGTGTGCGTACGCGGCAAGTCCTGCGCGTTCGAGATGCAGCTTGCCCTTTTCGTCAAGCAGCTTTTCGTCAACGTCCACCGCTACGATGTCCGCGATAAACATATCGTGCGAGCCGAGGGGGATTATATCCGTCACCTTACATTCAAGTGACAGTGGGCTATCGGCAAGCATAACGCAATCCACGTCGTTTGCACTCTCTTTAGTAAGATTACACCTTGCAAATTTATCTACCTTAGCTCCCGTATAAACGCCGCACCAATCCGCTTGTCTGACAAGCTCCTTTGTGGTGAGGTTTATGACGAAGCAGCCGCTTTTCTTTATCATCTCATACGAGTGACGCGTAGGGCGTACGGATATATATGTCTTGGGCGGTTGTGTGTTGAGAATTCCCGTCCAGGCGATAGTTATTACGTTGTCGTGTCCCTCGTGCGAGCAGGTCACCATTGCGGGCGGTACGGGGGAGAGAAGCGCGCCGCCGCGCCATTTTATTTTAGCCATAATATTCTCCTTGATGCTTACTGTACTTAAATTATACCGCGTAGCGACGCGCGTGTCAACAGTATTTTTATATTGTCGGCACTTGACATTCAGAGGGGTGTGTGGTAAAATAAGGATGTAATTATGTGACGTAAAGGAGACTGTTATGGGAAGAATGCTTGGTGCGTTTGACACCCCCGAGGAGCTTGATCGCCCCGATCTTAATAAATGCCCCGACTGCAACTGCTTTTTTGCGGGAGATAACTGTCCTCTTTGCGGCAAGGAGTGCCCCGAGGAATACAGGGCGGGCAACAGAAAGGCGGTAAAGCCTCAAAGGAAAAAGCGCGGCGGCTCGGGCAGAGTCACCTTCGTTGAGTGGTATCACTCCTGGTGGTTTATCGTGGTGATGATGTTTATCTTCCCAATCGTGGGAATTATATTGCTCGCCACCAGCCCTCATTCGCGAGGCAAGAAGATAACCTTTTGTGTGATCGCGGCGGTCTATATGGTGGTATCGTTTATAGGTATCGGAACTATTATAGGCGGCATACGCTCGCTGTGGTATTCTCCCGTTGACACTTCACTTTCGAAAGAGGAGTATATCGCGGCGTGTGAAAATGTCAGCGCAGAGGACTTTTACCGTTCCTCCGGGGAATACGAGGGTAAATTTATCAGCCTTGAGCTTACCGTACTTATGAGCGCTGAGTATTACCCCGATTATTTTGAGGCTGACAAATACACGACGTGTTATATTTGCGCGGACGACAGCGGATCGCAGTTTTATATTATTATTCGCGATTGCAGTCGGGGTGTCGTAAAGAATTTCCTCACGGGAGACAGGATAACCGTATGGGGCGAGGGCGCTGAGCCTATCAGCGCGTATGGTAGCAGTAACAGTGAATTTCAGGAATATTTTGCCCCCACTGTAAACGCGGCGTATATTGAAATCGACAGATAATAAAAGTAACGGCACCGTATCCTTTTGGATACAGTGCCGTTGTTTTGCGTTCAGTAAATTATTATTTTTACATTTGGACAGCCTTCGAATGCGCCGGGGTTGATTTCCGTAAGGTAATGAGACGCTATTACCGTCTCGAGCTTTGAACAGCCAAGAAACGTATCGTCCGGTATTGTTTCTACTTTGGTTCCTAGTACAACGGCTATAAGACTTGTGCAGTTTTCAAATGCGGCAACCCCTATCTTTTTAACGCTATCGGGAATAATAATTTTTGTAAGGGCGGTGCACCCGTAAAATGCACTTTTGTCGATCGTTGACAAGTTACCCGGGAGGTCTATGCTCTTAAGACTTGTACACTTGTAAAATGCACCCCCATTGATCCTCAGTAAGCTCTCGGGAAGACTTACGTAGGAAAGACTATCGCAATATGCGAACGTACTTGATCCTATAGACTTAACACCTTCGGGGATAACTATACTTTCAAGTGAGCGGCATGATTCAAATGCGTGCTCTTCGATATCTATGATTCCGCTGCCAAGGGATACCCTTTTGAGATTGGTGCAGCCTCTAAAAGCATCCGCCCCGATAGTTCCAAGCCTATCTGAACAAGTGATGCTTTCGAGATGTTCGTTGTAATAGAAAGCGCCATTTCCGATAAATAAAATGTTATCGGGGATCACCATATTTGCGGGAGATCCTACGCTAAATGCATAGTTTCCTATTCCTCTTACGCTGCGGTCCGTGGGGATAACGCTTGTTTTACAGCCTACAACTATCGTTTTGGTAAACGTATGTATGATGCAGTTGCCGTCTGAGTGAAAGTTTTTATTGCCTTTTTTAACGGAAATGCTTTTGAGATTCGGACAGCCGCGGATATCGCCGGAGCCAATGACGCTCAAGTATTTTGGGAAGGTTATGCTTTTTATGCTTTCGCAACCGCTAAATCCGTCGTTCTTGACAAGTGTTATGGGAATGTCCTGATAAGTATCGGGAATGATTACTTTGCTCGGCATATCCGTGGTCTTTGCGCTGACTGCATACGTGCCGTCATCGCGTAATATAAAGTTAAAATATTCATCGGGAGTGGGTGTGAGTTCGGTTTCCGGTTCAGGTTCAGGCTCGGGCTTGGTAATCTCTTGAGCCGGTGGCTCTGTCGTGGTATTCGTCAAGCCGTTCCACGCGTTGTTTACCGATTGGGTGACGGAATCCCATTCTTCTCTAATAACGGATTTAATAACGGAATCCCATTTTTCTTTAGTATTAATAACGGTATTGTCACAGGAGGATAGGGATAAGCATAGTGTAAGTGCGATAACAGAGTGAAAAACGGGTTTGAAAATTTTCATAGACGAGCTCCTTGGACAATAGAATTTTTATAGTTTTACAGTAGCACTATATCATATTTGGAAAAGCTTGTCAATAGGGTGGTGGAAAATATTTTTAAGAGGGCATTTTTGGTGCCAAAGTGGTGGAAAAAACCTAAATTTTGAAAAATCGGGAGACCGCAGGTCTCCCCTACGAAAGAAATATTATACGTCCGTAGGGGAGCGCCTTGGTGCTCCCGAGCGGTCTTAAACAAATATTTTTTAAATTCACGCATTCTCCCTCAGTCGCTTCGCGACAGCTCCCTCCCGGAGGGAGTCTGAATTCGAACGCCGACTTGACAAGCCTCGCCCTCGGGGAGAGGTGGCGGCGTGAGCCGACGGAGAGGGTATTTTACCGCCTACCCTCACACGACCCTGCCGTGCGAGGACTACTCATCCACCACTTCGTGGTCCCCCTTCCCTGACAAGGGAAGGCTTAATGTGACCCGTTTTGTCGTCCTATGCATTTTTATTTGTTTGCACACGATTGTTAATAAATCATCTGAAGCACAATCGATACTAACAAGCCTTCCCTTGTCATGGGAGCACTCCGCTTCGCTACGTATCAAGTTT
>JBGVPV010000070.1:0-23309 GCA_045127215.1 Eubacteriales bacterium
CTATTACAAACTTAAATCTATTTATCGCCAGTTTCGCCTTTGTATTACAAAGGCACAGGGCAAAGCCCATACACCTTGTAGGGCGGGGGTTTACTCCCGCCGCCTCATTGGCGTAAACCTTTCGTCACGGCGGGAGCAAGCCCCCGCCCTACGATGTAACCCCATTATACCACAAATCGGCAGAGAAAACAAGTTCTCTGCCGAAATTTGATTGTAGGGGCGTTCATCGAACGCCCGCGGGCGACCAATGGTGGCCCCTACAGATGAACATCCTTATGAGAACCAGCCTGAATTGCCTTTTTTATTTTTGACATATTGCAAAAGAAAAAAAGTTATGCTATAATAATTACATCTATTATTTTTTTGAGGAGGCAGCTTGAAAAATCCGTTTTCACCCAAAACTTTAAAAATAATAAAGCGGATAGCTATCGGCGTCGGTTACGCGGCGATCGCGCTTTTATGTGCGATAATGGCGATAAACGCTGTGGTACTGCTGTCCGTCAAAAATAAAATACACAGCGAGCCCTCAGACGTTACGGAGAAAGACTACGACTGTATTCTCGTGCTTGGCGCGGGGATCGTTCGCGATCGCCCCTCGGATATGCTCTCTGACCGACTTGACGTTGCCATCGCGCTTTACAAGACCGGAGCTGCTCCAAAGATAATAGTCAGCGGTGACCACGGACAAGAGGACTACGACGAAGTAAACGTGATGAAAAACTATTGCATCGAGAACGGTGTGCCGTCGGAAGATATATTTATGGATCACGCAGGCTTTTCAACATACGAGAGCATTTACCGTGCCAAAGAAATTTTCGGCGTTGACAAAATGATAATCTGCACGCAGGAATATCACCTTTATCGCGCGCTTTACATATCAGAGGCTTTTGAAATTGACGCGATCGGGGTAAATTCCACTCTACGCGGATACAGAGGACAGTTCGTGCGCGAATGCCGCGAAATAGTGGCTCGTTGCAAGGACTATACCACTTCCCTTTTCAAACCCCTGCCAACCTATCTTGGAGAAAAAATATCTCTTGACGGCAGCGGTGACGTAACCAACGATCAAATTGCACAATAAGCAAAGGAAATAATTATGAAGATTCTTATTACGGGCGGCAGCCGCGGAATTGGACGCGCCTGCGTCGAGCTGTTTGCCAAAGAAGGCCACGAGGTAGTATTCTTCTACCGCTCGAGTGACAGCGCCGCGAACGAAATATGTGAAAAATACAGTAGCGTAAGCGCGGTAAAATGCGACGTTTCAGATCCCGACGAGGTGCGCGGCGCAACTCAAAAGAGCGCCCAACTACTCGGCGGTATTGACGTGCTGATAAATAACGCAGGTATCTCAGAATACGCGTTTTTTGACACTATAAGCGACGAACAGTGGCAGAAAATGATAGGCACCAATCTCTCGGGCACGTTTTACGTAACTCGCGAAATCAGCCGCTATATGATATCCCAAAAGCACGGCAGAATAATCAACGTAGGCTCAATGTGGGGCAAGGTCGGCGCGTCCTGCGAGGTGCATTACTCAGCCGCAAAGGCAGGTGTGCGCGGTATGACTATGGCGCTTGCCAAGGAGCTTGCGCCCTCGGGTATAACCGTCAACTGCATAGAGCCCGGGGTGATAGCGACAGACATGAACGCGCGTCTTTCGGAAGCGGACGTTGCCGCACTTTGCGACGAGACACCTCTCGGCAGAGTGGGAACACCCGACGAGGTGGCTCGCCTTGCTTATTTTCTTGCGTCAGACGGCGCCGCGTTTATCACGGGACAATGCATCGGTATCGACGGAGGATTTGCTATATAAAAGGAGAAAATCAAATGAAAAGAAGACAAACGAACAACAACATTCTATCTCTTTGTTTGACAGCTCTGTTTGCCGCGCTGATATGTGCTTGTACATTTATCAGCATACCTCTCCCCTTTGGATATTTTAACCTTGGCGACGTAGCTATGTTGCTCGGCGCGTACGTCTTAGGATTCCCCGCGGCGATCTCTGCCGCTATCGGCGCGTCTCTTGCCGACGTCTTGATGGGATACGGCGTTTACGCCCCTGCCACCGCCTTGATAAAAGGATTGTGCGTTGTAGCGGCGTGCACAGTTATATACATTTCCAAGCGCTTTCCCGACAAAAAATCCGTTTTGTTCGCAAGACTTGCCATAGCCGCTATCACTTCAGAAGCTCTGATGGTGGCAGGATATCTTTTGTTCGAAGCATTTATACTCTCATACGGCGCCGCCGCGCTTGCTTCCGTGCTTGGAAACTGTATGCAGGGTATCTGCGGCGTGATCGGTTCTATCGCGATATACGAAGCCCTCGAGCTCTCGGGAGCCGCTAAATTCATAAAGAAATACATACGTAAGTCCGAGAAATAATAAACAACAAAAGCTCCGCCGATATTTTTTCATCGGCGGAGTTTTTTAACTTTTATTCTCGGTATGTATTCGTGTCCACACCGACAAAGCTATCGGCAAGATAAGCATACCGCCAATACCGAGGAACCTATATCCCACGAACATAACGATAAGAGCGACGAATGGAGAAAGCCCTGCCGCAGAGCCGAGCAGACGCGGCTCGACTATCTGGCGTACGATTGAGATCACGACGTAAAGCAACAACAGCCCCGCACCAACGAAATAATTTTCCATCAACAGCTCGGCAATACCCCACGGTATCAGCACGATCCCCGCGCCGAGCACGGGTAAAATATCAACCGTAGCCACGGCGAACGCGCCAAGCAACGCAAATCGCGGACAAAGCAGGCAAAGTCCGAGAAAGACCTCGAAAAAAGTAAGCGCATATATCTTCAGATACGCCCCCGCAAAGCTTTTAAGCACAGGCAACACCCCCGCGCTCACCTTTGATACAGTCTGACGTGTCCGCAGAGGCAAAAGCCCCCCAAGTGACTTACGTATTCCTCGCATATCGATAGCCACATAAAAACAAGCTATTACGGCAACCACACCCGTAAGTAATGCCGTAGGAGTCGCCCTGATCACCCTGCCGAGAAGCCCTCCTATGAAATCCCCCACAAGTGATAACGCCCCAGAAAGCGCACTTGTTACAAGCGCATCCGCAGAATGCTCGCCGTCCGTTATAAACGAGCAAACGAATCTGAATACGGATATCTCCCGTGCTCTTGCGAATACTGCCTCAGCTCCCCCTTGCGAAAGAATAAAGAGCAGTTGCTTTATTTGTGCGAGCAGATATCTACACAAATAAACGCTTGCCGTACCGAAAACCGTTACCGTAATACACATCACCGCAATAGCACATACGGCGTGCGGCAAGTGCGACAAACGTGAGAATTTTTCTGAAATACAAAACACACCCGCGCCTATAAGAATCGCCACTATCAGCGGCATAGCCGACGGCAACAAATATTTAAGCACGGCGTATGCTATCAAAGCGTATACGCAAAAGCAAAAAAGCCTCGCCCCTCTTTCTCCCCACTCGGTATCCTTCATTAATTTTCACCCCCAAAAAATTCTATGCCGCAAGCCTTAAATTTATCCGAGACCTGCGGCAAAGGTATTGACTTTCAGGCGTTTTTTTGGTAAAATAAATAGGAAAGAAAAAAGAAATAAAAAGAAGGAATCAAACATGAAAAAAATTATTTGTCTGACTATCGCTCTTGTCCTCGCAGGACTCACACTCGTCTCCTGCAACAACGATCTCGTGCCCATGGAGCCCACTCACATCGCTCCCCTTTACAGCCAGATCGACAGATCTACCATCGCATCTCTCGACGGTGTTACTGAGAGCGCAACTCCCACCGATTACGTTATAATTGACGTTGCGGGATACGGCAAGATGGTAGCTCGTCTTTACCCTGACGTTGCGCCTGACACAGTTGCAAACTTCAAGCGTCTCGTATCCGAGAAATTCTACGACGGAATCATCTTCCACAGAGTAATTGAAAACTTCGTTATCCAGTGCGGCGACCCCGACGGTGACGGAATAAGCGACCCCAACGAAACTACCGTTAAGGGTGAATTCTCAACCAACGGCTTTGAGAACAACCTCAAGCACAAGAGAGGCGTTCTCGGTCTTGCAAGAAGCAGCGCGGCAAACTCCGGCTCTTCTCAGTTCTATATCTGCCACAGCACCGCGGAAAACGTGGTCGCTCTTGACACAAAATACGCAACCTTCGGATTTTTGGTTTACGGATACGACGTGCTTGACGCAATCGCAACTGTTGACACCAACTCATCCGACAAGCCCACCACAAACGTAGTTATCAACTCCATCAGATTTGCAAACGTTCCCTCGTCTACTAACTGATAAAGCTATGAAATTAGATCTTAAAACCATAAAAAGCATTAGTGTCAGCGCACTCGAGGTAACTGAGTGCGAGGACGGAATTCACTTCTCCCGATTTACCAAAAAGCAGCTTGCGGCATGGGACGTACTGCGTGAGGGTGTCGGTGAGAGATCGAGATATTCCTCGGGAGTTCACCTCGACTTTCACACAAATTCAAAGAAGCTGAGATTTCTGGCGGCGACCTGCACGATGTACGACGTATGTATAAACGGACTTCTCAGAGCCTCGGTCAATATGCACGAGCAAAGAAAGCTCGGCGCACCTGCCGAGATCGAGCTGTGCGATCCGCTCGGACACGAGCTTGACGACGTCCGCGTGACTATTTATTTCCCAAGAGGTAATTTCCCCGTTGTGCTCTCTTCTCTTGAGCTTGATGACGGCGCATACGTAAAGCCCCACGAATTTGATTACAAATTCCTCTTTCTCGGTGACTCTATCACCGCGGGATGCAACGCAGAGCATCACAGCTTTTGCTACTCCTACGCCGTGTCAAACTTCTTCAACGCCGAATCTCTCAATCAAAGCGTAGGCGGTGGAGTATGTGATATATCCTGCCTTGACGAAATGGATTTCGCACCCGATACCGTAATCATCGCTATGGGTACTAACGACTACAATCATTTCACTACCGCAGAAGATATGGAATCACACGTGCGCGACTATATATCGGAGGTAAAAGCTCGCTTCTCTGACACGGCAAAGCGTTTTATCGTTATCTCTCCCATCTGGCGTGCCGATCTTGACTTTGATCGCCCAATGGGCACGTTTGAACAGGCAAGAGATATCGTTATCCGCGCCGCAGAGGACAACGGCATGATACACGTGGACGGACTTACGCTCGTTCCTCCCGCAAGAGAATTCTATCAGGACGAGTACCTTCACCCCAACGATATCGGATTTGCGCTTTACACACAAAATCTGCTCAAGCAGATAATTAAATATTTCTAAAAAAATATCACCCTGAAATCTTTCAGGGTGATATTTTTTTAATTATTTTCAATTACGTCCTTTACGACTGCGAAAAATCTCTCAAATGACTTCTTATCAAGTCGCTCATCGGGAGAATGGAGATCCAATATAACGGGGCCTGCGGAAATAATATCCATATCAGGCACCGCCTGCTTGATAAATCCGCACTCAAGTCCTGCGTGTATTGCAAGAATTTCGGGCGTCTTACCGAGTATCTTGCCGCAAGCGGCAGACCAAGCGTCACGCAAGGGAGAAACCTCCGCGAAATTCCAGCCGGGGTATCTGTTATAGTGACGAACTTTTGCACCACAAAGTCTTGCAAACGCATCAAGCTGTTCACCCGACGCGTCAATTCTTGACTCAAATGAAGAACGGGAAGCAAATACACACTCAGCACGGTTCGCGTCAAGAGTAAGCACGCCGAGGTTTCTCGACCACTCAACTATACCCTGAACGCTGTAATTCATCTCAAACACACCGTTGGGAACGCAAACTACAAAGTCTACGAGCTTCTCTGCCGTCGCCTTATCGGGACACGCAACCTTTGTATCTCTGCCGATCAGCTTAATGCCGACAAAAAGATTTTTATCAAAATCAGAAAGTCCGTGACTGAGCTTTTGTCCTTCATCAGATATAACGTCACCAAAACGGTCAAGATCAGAAATCGCAAGCACTGCCTCACACTCACGCGGAATAGCGTTATCCTTGGAGCCACCGTAAATGCTGACAACTCTTGCGCCGATCTCAGCGTCACCAAGCACCTTGCCAAGCAGTCTTGCCATCAGCTTGTTGGCGTTTGCCCTGCCCTTATCAATGTCCTCGCCCGAGTGGCCGCCCATAAGTCCCTTTACGCTAAGCTTTATAAGTGCGGGAGCAACTATCTCCTCACTCTTTACGTCAAAGCTTACGTTTGAACGCATACCGCCAGCACAGCCGACGATTATCAAATTCTCGTCCGCGCTATCCATATTTATCATCTTGCGTGCATATACGCGGGAATAATCAAAGGACTGCGCACCGTCAAGTCCGACCTCTTCACTCGCAGTAAAGAGGCACTGAATAGCTCCATGGCGCTCAACTCCGCCATCAAGCACGTAAAGCATTATAGCAACCGCAACGCCGTTATCCGCGCCAAGAGTAGTGCCCTCTGCCTTGATCCAGCCATCCTCCTCGTAAAGCTTGAGTCCGTCATTATCAAAATCGTGCTCCACTCCCTCGTTCTTCTCGCATACCATATCGGTATGTCCCTGAAGCAAAATTGCGGGGGTGTTTTCCATCCCCACAGTTGCAGGAGCATTTATAAGTACGTTATTATTTGCATCGCGGTAATATTCAAGTCCGCGCTGCTTTGCAAAATCACAAAGATAGTCCGCTATCTTTTCTTCCTTATAAGAAGCTCTCGGAATTGCCGAGATCTCCTCAAAAAATCTCATCAGCCCTTCATAAGCAAAATTCTTTATTACCATAAAATTCACCTCAGTAAACTTAAAATTTCTTTATCAGTTTGGAAAGATCCACTCTCTCTCCCGGCATTTTGTCAAGAGTTTTGAGCAGCTCTCCCGTTCCGAGCGCTACGCACAGCACGGGATCCTTGGCAACTCGGGTCTTAATACCCGTCACGTCCTCGATAAGTCGGTCAAGTCCGTAGAGCTGACTTCCGCCGCCCGTCATAACTATACCGCGCTTGAGAATATCTCCCACAAGATCGGGGGGAGTACGCTCTATTACCGAGCAGATAGAATCAAGGATTGCCGATATCGGCTCCATCATTGCCTCAAGCATTTCCTTGGAGGAAAGCGTGATGACCTTGGGAAGTCCCTGCAAAAGACATCTTCCCTTGACCTCCATCGTTCTCGCCTCTCCGTGCTCGTAGACCGCACCGATTTTGAGCTTTATCTGCTCAGCAGTACGCTCACCTATGGTTATATTATATTTACGTCTGACGTATCGCATTATAGCCTCGTCAAATTTGTCGCCAGCGATCTTTTTAGATTCGGAAACAACAACACCGCCAAGTGAAATTACCGCAATATCGGTAGTACCACCACCGATATCAACTATCATATTTCCCACGGGGCTGTATACGTCGATTCCCGCGCCGACTGCCGCCGCAACAGGCTCCTCAACGATATACGTCTTTCTCGCACCCGCCTGTGTTCCCGCGTCTATCACCGCCCTTGCCTCGACCTCGGTAACTCCCGATGGTATGCAAATTATAACTCTCGGCGGCAAAAAAGCATTGCCACTCGCACGGCGGATATAATACTGTATCATCTTCTGCGTGACGTCGTAACAGCTTATAACGCCTTCCTTAAGCGGTCTTATTACGTTTATGTGATCGGGATTTCGCCCAAGCATTGCCTGAGCCTCTTTTCCTATCTGCACGATGCAATCCGCGTCCGTATCGACAGCCACCACCGACGGCTCTCTGAGAACTATTCCCTTTCCGTCAACGTAAACGATAACGGAAGCCGTTCCAAGATCGATAGCCATATCCTTGGATAGCATTTTCTTTGCATTAAAATTAAACATCTGTCCCCCCTCTTATCAGGGTTTTATATTATCTCAAGTTATATTATACACTTATCCGTCAAAAATTGCAAGAAATATTTGTCGACAAATATAAAAAATCCGATGAAATTCTATTTTTTCCTCGCAAGTGAGAAGCAAAATACGCCTGACGCGCCATTTTTGATAAGGCTTTTGGTAGAGACGGTCATACTCGCTCCTGAGGTTACCACGTCATCTATCAGAATAACATATTTACCCGAAAGGTCATATTTCGCGTCGAAATATATATTCTTACGCGCATTCTCCAGCCTTTGCTTCTTGTCAAGCTCCTTTTGTACTTTTGCGCCAAGTCTTGACGCAAGTAAGGGCGCGCATTCAAGCCCCAGAATCTTTGCAAGTGCCTCGGCGATCAACGCAGCATGGTCGTAGCCGTATTCGGTAACGCCACGTCTGCCTCTCGGCACAAAGCTTACGATAAATTTTTCGGGGTTTTCCGAAATTCCAAGCTCCCCAAGCTCATCAAGCACGAGCTTTGAAAGATTATCTGCGGCAAAATCTATCATTCTGCCCACTCGTCTGTGCTTAAAGAGATAAATAAGATTCATCTGAGGGCTGTGAGCGCTCTCATTTTTATAGAAAAACAGCTTTCTGAGGCACAATGCACCCGCGCTTGAGAGCTGCTTTGGCATACATCTGCATTCAACGGCAGGTAAAAAGCAGTTCTCACAGCTCTCGGTAAGACTTGCCTTCCACGCAAGCTCACATTTCTCGCAAAAGGTCTCGTAATAACGCTCGGGAATGAGTATCTCACCGCAACCGCCGCACTTGTGAACTCTGAAAAACCATCTTATAAAACTAACGCCCATCTGCCGTATCCTCACCCGAGCTTAAAAATCCGAGTAAGCCCGTATATCTCATAGCCTGACGGTCGTTGCCTACCATCTCTGCCACAACGCTCTCTCTGCCAACTATAACTACCATAGTTTGCGCACGCGTGATTGCGGTATAAAGCAGATTTCTCGTATGCAGCATAGGTGCGGCAGTACCTAAGGGAAGCACTATTATCGGATATTCACTTCCCTGACTCTTATGCACGGTTATAGCGTAAGCGTGCTCAAGATCCTCAAGCAGAGAAAACTCATATCGCACAAGTCTTTCGTCAAAACGGATATCCATACAGGCGTCTGCCGTATCGATACGCTCGATAGTACCGATATCTCCGTTAAAGATACCGCTACCCTCGCTGTCCGTACCGTCTTTACTCCACAAAAGATCGTAATTGTTTCGTATCTGCATCACCTTATCACCCTCGCGATAAACTTTATCGCGGAACGGATACTCACGCTTGTCCTTGCTCGGCGGATTGAGCCTTGCCTGAAGCACGGCGTTGAGGTTTTCAGTTCCCGCTTCCCCCTTTTTCGAGGGAGTGATGACCTGAATACCCGTTCGTGCCACCTCGCCGTAAGCGCGCGGCAATCTGTTAATGCAGAGATCGCACACGGTTGACGCTATATCGCGGTCGTATTCCCTCGGCAAAAAGAAGAAATCGTTATCCTTTACGTTAAGGATGGGCATTTTGCCGTTATTTACCGCGTGCGCGTTGGTAATGATAAGGCTCTGTTCTGCCTGACGGAATATCTCTGTCAGTCTCACGGTGGCAAAACGCTCGCTGTCTATAATATCACGCAACACGTTGCCTGCTCCAACCGACGGGAGCTGGTCGATGTCTCCGATAATTATCAGCCTTGCGCCCGGCTTCACTGCCCTGAGGAGTGACGCCATAAGCGCGTTATCTATCATTGACGCCTCGTCAATAATGATTATCTGCTCGTCAAGCAGATTATTCTGATCTCTGAGAAAAACGTGCTTTCCCGCGGGATCAAAGGACATCTCAAGCAATCTGTGTATAGTCTTTGCCTCGTTACTCGTCGCCTCCGAGAGTCGCTTCGCTGCTCTGCCCGTAGGCGCGGCAAGGGCTATATCAAAGCCCATGGAATCAAAAATATGTATAAGCGCTCTGACGATAGTGGTCTTTCCCGTTCCGGGGCCGCCCGTCAACACCATTACGCCGTAACGCAGAGCGTCCTCAATCGCCTTTTTCTGAAGCGAGGCGTAGCGTATTCCGCTCTTTTGTTCCTCACCCGATATAAATCTGTCAACATCACACGCGCTGATAGACGCGCACATTCTGTCTATGACGCGAAGCTTTTTAGCGATATATTTCTCGTCCTCAAAGCTCTGACGCTGATAAATAAGCTGCTTTCCGTCCGCCTCACGCCCAATAAGCTTTTCCATACGCAAAAGCTCGTCTATCCCCGACGAGACCTCGTCAGTAGAAACGCCAAGCAATGACGAAGCCGCACTCACAAGCTCCTCGCGAGGCAGACAAACGTGACCTCCCGAAATACTCGAACGCGACAGCACGTGATCCACGCCACTCATTATGCGGTCGAAATTATTGGTAGTAAAGCCAAGCTTACCCGCCATTTCGTCCGCGCTGTCAAAGCCTATACCCTCGACCTCGTTACAAAGTCTGTACGGATTTTGCTTTGCGATCTCTACGGCGCGTCCACCAAAACGCTTGTATATTTTAAGTATAGTAGCCACGCCGAAATATTCCTGAAAGAACATCATAGTACTTCGTACTTCAGACTGCTCCTTGAAATTCTCCGAGATGGAATGAGCCAGCTTTGAGGATATACCCTTGATATTTGCAAGCCATTCGGGGTGCTTTTCTATGACCTCAAAGGTATCCTCTCCAAACTCCTCAACTATTCGTTGAGCGGTTTTAGGGCCTACGCCCTTTATAGTACGAGAAGCAAGATAACGCAATATAGACGCCGTATCAGCAGGCATAACGCGCTCGTACTGTACCACGCTGAACTGTCTGCCGTACTTTGCGTTGTGTACCCATCTGCCCCAAACGGTAAGTCTGTCACCGTCCGCAACCATAGGCATAATGCCAACGACGGTATATATTTCCTCGTCATCGACCGAAAGATCGCAAATAGTATAGCCGTTTTGCTCGTTGGTATATATGACGTGCTCAACTATTCCCTCAAGCTGTGTAAGTCCGCCTCTTTCAATGCCGCCCTGCATCTGTCTCGCCCCCTCTCAAAAAACTAAAATAGGGGCTTGGTCATCAAGATGTAAATACACTCTATGAATTAATGACCAAGCCCAAAGAATAAATCTCAGTTAAGCTCTGCAATCAGCTTCTCTGCCATATCTGTATTTTCCCAAGGCAGACCTGCGTCCTCACGTCCCATGTGTCCGTACGCCGCAGTAGCGTAGTAAATAGGTCTGCGAAGATCAAACTTTGCAATTATCGCCGCGGGACGAAGGTCGAACAGCTTGTCCACAGCCGCGGATATTGCCGCCTCGTCCTTTTTGCCTGTGCCAAAGGTATCGATCATAACGGATACGGGCTTTGCCACGCCGATAGCATACGCTACCTGAACCTCACATTTTTCTGCAAGTCCTGCCGCAACGATATTCTTTGCGATATAACGAGCCGCATAGGATGCGGAACGGTCAACCTTAGTGGGATCCTTGCCCGAGAAAGCTCCGCCGCCGTGTCTGGAGTATCCGCCGTAAGTATCAACGATTATCTTTCTTCCCGTAAGTCCCGTGTCGCCCGCAGGACCGCCTACAACAAAGCGTCCCGTGGGATTTACGTAGATCTTTGTATTCTCATCCATAAGAGACGCGGGAACGGTAGGAGTGATTACCTGCTCGATAATATCCGCGCGTATCTGCTCAAGAGAAACGTCAGCGCTGTGCTGAGAGGATACAACTATCGCGTCAATTCTTGTGGGCTTGCCGTCAACGTACTCAACTGTTACCTGAGTCTTACCGTCGGGACGCAGATATTAAAGAGTACCGTTCTTTCTGACGTCGGTCAGACGCTTAGCAAGCTTGTGAGACAGAGAAATAGGAAGCGGCATAAGCTCAGGAGTCTCGTTACAAGCATAACCGAACATCAAGCCCTGGTCGCCTGCACCCGTATCCATTCCGTCACTCTCGCCCTGCTTTGCCTCAAGAGACTTATCAACTCCAAGCGCAATATCAGGAGACTGCTCGTGAATAGCGCTACGGATGGAGCAAGTATCAGCGCAAAAGCCGATCTCGGTGTCGGTATATCCGATATCACGGATAGTATCGCGCACGATCTTCTCTACGTCAAGCTGAGCGCGAGTGGTTATCTCACCCATTACGGTCACGCTGTCAGTAGTGCAAAAAGTCTCGCACGCAACTCTTGACTCTTTATCCTGACGAAGTATCTCGTCAAGCATAGCATCAGATATTTTGTCACAAACCTTGTCGGGATGTCCTTCTGTAACGGACTCCGACGTAAACAACATTTTCTTCATTTTAAAATCCTTTCATCAAAAAAGTCTTCGAGAATTTCCCGAAGACTTTTTTCTCTCATCTTCCGGAATTAGCACCTTACACAGCTCACTCTGGCAGGTTGCCGTGGCTTCACAGGGCCTGTCCCTCCACCACTCTTGATAAGACTTGTATTATTTAACTTATATATTATATCACATCTTGCGCGTTTTTTCAACACATATTTGCAAATTTATTTAACAATTTTTGATTTTGAAAAATCTGCCTTCTTATAATATATCAGCATCGCAAGGCTGCATACCAACCAGCCCGCAGGATACGACATACCGATAGGAATAATAGTGTTTGAAATAAAGTTCGCCATCACAAAGAGATAAAGCTGTCTAAAACCTACGAAGGAGGCAAGCATTATTATCATAGTAACGCCGGATTTTCCCGCACCGTTAAGCGCGCCCGCATAGGTCTGATTTATACAGCACAGCACGTAGAACGGCGTGATCCATCTGAGGAAGATAGTTCCGAATTCAATTATCTGCGCGTCCTTATTAAAGAACTCAACAAGCTGAGGCGCGAAGATTATCGCGGGGATAGATATGATAACGGTAGCAACAGCCGCCGTAAGCGCCGATATATTGACGCCCTTCTTGGCTCTCGCAACGTTCCCGGCTCCAAGGTTCTGACCTACAAAGGTAGTGGACGCCACGGAGATCGACTGCATAGGCAAAAGCACGAATTGGTCTATCTTGGAGTACGCGGTCCAACCGCCCATAGCTTCTTTTCCAAAATAGTTTATGTAAGACTGAACGAAAACGTTTGAAAAAGCGGTGACTCCGAGTCGCAGACCGATAGGAAGACCTATCTTTACCATCTTTGAGAGAATATCCTTCTCGATTTTCAGCGCCCTGAGGTCAAACCTGATACAGCTTGTGGTACGCACAAGCGTTATTATTACAAGAATTGCCGAAACTCCCTGCGCGATGATAGTAGCGTACGCAACACCCGCGACACCCATCCCGAATTTCAGAACGAAAACGAGGTCAAGCACGGTATTAACGATAGCAGACGCCGCAAGGAAATAGAATGGCTTTGTGGAGTCTCCCACGGAACGCAATATTCCCGAGCCCATATTATAAATAACAAGTCCGAGCGCACCCGCAAAGTATATCACGAGATATTCACTCGCCTCGTCACGCACCTCCATAGGCATCTTCATCATTTCAAGCAAAAACGGAACAAGCGCTATTCCGACCACCGAAATAACGGCGCCGATTATCAGCGTCATAAGAAGCGAGGTATGTACCGCCTTTTTGACGTCATCATACTTTTTCGCTCCGTAATACTGCGAAACTACGACGCCCGCACCCGAGGCAAAGCCCGTAAAGAAGCTTATAAGAAGTGTGAGTATCGGGCCTACCGTACCTACGGCGGAAAACGCCTCTCCGTCAACGTAGTTACCGACCACCCACGTGTCAACCATATTATAAAGCTGCTGCAAGAGGTTACCAAGCATCAGCGGAATTGAAAATCTTATGATGTGTCCGACTATTCCACCCTCAGTCATATCAACGTCCTTACGCGGAACGAACAGTCTTTTCACAGCTACCAAAAAAAATCACCGTCCTTCTCTGAAATGCAACACGGTAATTATATCACACCGTATTCGACAATTCAAGCAGGACGATGAAATTATTGTAATTTTTTTATAAAAAATCAGTTGAACGCCAATTTACCGCCAAGAATGGTAAAAATAATGACAAGCGAAGCTATTGCGATAGCTCCCGCAATTATCCACACCAAAATAGTACGCATAGAAATTATGGACTTTTTAGCTAAAACGTCACCTTCTATCACCTCTGACGTTCTTCTTACAAAGCCCGCACGCTTCAATACCTGCGTTATAGGCTTATAGAAGCAAAGAACGAGCGAGGCGTTAAGCACGCCCTTTACCGCGTTGAAGGGCAAGAACAGCTTAGGAATCCACGCTACTATCTCACTTCTCGGCATGCCCATATAGAAGGGTGTGATGAAGAGATTTGCCATCATCATAACGGCAACCATAGCAAATACTGCGCTGACAAGTCCCATTATTGCGCCGAAAAACGTCTTCTTGAAGCGATATACCGTACTTGCGGTCACTACGAATGACGCGCTGCTAAGTATATTCATGATAAGCCCGTATTCCCCCGTACTGCTCGTAGGATATTCAAGCAAGGGTACGAGCACGGAAAGGCAAAGTCCTGAGATCGGACCGAAGTACATTCCCGCAATAGCCGTAACTACGTCCTTAAAATCAAGGTTTAAGAACATTACGGGAATATGTATAAAATGCAAAACGTATGCAAGCGCCGCAAATACCGCAAGCGCCGTAAGCTTTTTTATTCTTTGTGTATTTTTATTTTCTTTCATAAAAAAATCTCCCTATATCAAATATGGGAGAAGATATCCGCGCCGCGACGTGCGACGCCCAACCGTTACCTTCTCTCATCCGGACTGTACCGTCGGCGCAGGAATCTCACCTGCTCGGCTCTTGCGAGTTCGTGGGCTTTACCACCGGTATGGAATTTCACCATTCCCCAAAGATAAACTTTGTTATTCAATTTTAAGGACGCCGCAAAAATACTTTCGCGGCGTCCTGTATATGCTTAATAATTACTTAGACAGTAACAATTATGCAAGGATCTTAGCAACAACGCCGGATCCAACGGTTCTACCACCCTCACGGATAGCGAAACGGAGACCTTCCTCACAAGCGATAGGTGTGATAAGCTCAACAGTCATATCAACGTTATCGCCGGGACGGCACATCTCAACGTCAGCGGGAAGCTCGATAACACCGGTAACGTCGGTTGTTCTGAAGTAGAACTGAGGTCTGTAACCGGAGAAGAAGGGCTTCTTACGTCCGCCTTCCTTCTCAGTAAGAACGTATACAGTTCCTACGAACTTTGTGTGGGGGTGAACAGAGTTGGGCTTTGCAAGAACCTGACCACGCTCGATCTCGTCCTTAGCTACACCACGAAGGAGTGCACCGATATTGTCACCAGCCTCTGCCTGAGGAAGGAGCTTGTGGAACATCTCAACTCCGGTAACGGTTGTGCTCTTCTTCTCTTCGGTGAGACCAACGATCTCAACAACGTCACCAACCTTAACTGTACCTCTCTCAACTCTACCTGTAGCAACAGTACCACGGCCGGAGATGGAGAATACGTCCTCGACAGGCATAAGGAAGTCGAGGTCTGCCTGACGCTCAGGAGTAGGAATGAACGAGTCAACCTCAGCCATGAGCTCAAGGATAGGAGCGTACTCGGGAGCGTTTACGTCTGTGCTAGCAGACTCAAGAGCCTCACGAGCGGAACCACGAACGATAGGAGTATCGTCGCCGGGGAAATCATAGGAAGAGAGAAGATCTCTGATCTCCATCTCAACGAGGTCAAGAAGCTCCTCGTCGTCAACGAGGTCAGTCTTGTTCATGAATACAACGATTGCAGGAACGCCAACCTGACGAGCAAGAAGAACGTGCTCGCGGGTCTGCTGAAGAGGTCCGTCAGTACCAGCAACAACGAGGATTGCGCCGTCCATCTGAGCTGCACCGGTGATCATGTTCTTAACGTAGTCAGCGTGGCCGGGGCAGTCAACGTGAGCGTAGTGACGAGTCTCAGTCTCGTACTCAACGTGTCTGGTGTTGATTGTGATACCTCTTGCTCTCTCTTCGGGAGCGTTGTCGATCTGGTCGTATGCCATGAACTCAACAGCACCGTTCTGAAGACCGAGAGTCTTTGTAATAGCTGCGGTAAGAGTGGTCTTACCATGGTCAACGTGACCAATTGTACCAATGTTAACGTGGGGCTTTGTTCTTTCAAATGTAGCCTTTCCCATTTTAATTGTCCTCCAATAAATAAATTTTTTAAAGTTTTATTTTTGAGTTTGCGCTCAGTTTTTAGCACGAGCAGTAATGATCTGCTCCTGAATGGACTTAGGAACTTCTGCGAAGTGGCTGGGCTCCATGGAGTATACGCCACGACCCTGTGTCATAGAACGAAGGTCTGTTGCGTATCCGAACATCTCGGACAGAGGAACCATTGCAGTGAGCTCCTGAACACCGTTTGCAGATTCCATAGACTGGATCTGACCACGGCGGGAGTTGAATCCACCCATAACTGTTCCCAGATATTCATCGGGAACGATTGTAACTACCTTAGTGATAGGCTCGGTGAGAACGGGGTTAGCCTTTCTCATAGCTTCCTTGAACGCCATAGAACCTGCGATCTTGAACGCCATTTCAGAGGAGTCAACCTCGTGATAAGAACCGTCGTAAAGTGTTACCTTAACGTCAACTACGTTGTAGCCTGCAAGAACACCGTTCTGCATTGCGCCCTGAATACCCTGGTTAACAGGCTCAATGAATTCCTTCGGAATTGCACCGCCTGTAACGGCATTGATAAACTCATATCCCTTACCGGGCTCGTTGGGCTCGAGAATGATCTTAACGTGACCGTACTGACCGGAACCACCGGACTGACGCTTGTACTTGCACTCGTGGTCAACTCTTGCGCGGATAGTTTCCTTATACGCAACCTGAGGCTTACCAATGTTAGCCTCAACCTTGAACTCACGGAGAAGTCTGTCAACGATGATCTCAAGGTGGAGCTCACCCATACCTGCGATAATTGTCTGACCGGTCTCTTCGTCTGTGTAGGTACGGAAGGTGGGGTCTTCCTCAGCAAGCTTAGAAAGAGCAATACCCATCTTCTCCTGACCTGCACGAGTCTTAGGCTCGATAGCAACGCTGATAACAGGCTCGGGGAATTCCATATTCTCAAGGATAATAGGATGCTTTTCATCACAGAAGGTATCACCTGTTGTGGTGTTCTTAACACCGGAAACAGCCGCGATATCACCGCTGTAACATACGTCTATATCCTTACGGTCGTTTGCATGCATCTGAAGAATACGTCCGAAACGCTCCTTGGAGTCCTTGCTGGAGTTGTACGCTGTGGTACCTGCCTCGATCTTACCGGAGTAAACACGGAAGAAGCAAAGCTTTCCAACGAAGGGGTCGGTCATAATCTTGAATGCGAGTGCGGAGAAGGGCTCTTCATCAGAAGCCTTTCTCTCATCCTCCTCACCTGTATCGGGGTTAACACCCTTGATAGCGGGAATATCGGTAGGAGCGGGCATGTAGTCGATAACTGCGTCAAGCAGCTTCTGTACGCCCTTATTTCTGTAAGATGTTCCGCAAACTACGGGAACGATCTTGTTAGCTATAGTAGCCTTTCTGAGAGCAACCTTAAGTTCCTCGATGGAGATCTCCTCACCCTCGAAGTACTTTTCCATAAGCTCATCGTCGGTCTCGCAGATAGCTTCTACCATCTTCTCGCGGTATTCCTCTGCAAGATCCTTCATGTCCTCAGGAATCTCTTCAACTCTCATATCCTTACCGAGATCGTCATAGTAAACGTCTGCTTCCATAGTCATAAGGTCAACGATACCTTTGAAGGTCATTTCCTTACCGATGGGAAGCTGGATCGGAACTGCATTTGCATGCAATCTGTCCTTCATCATTCCTACAACGCGGTAAAAATCTGCGCCCGTGATGTCCATCTTGTTAACGTAAGCCATACGCGGTACGCTGTACTTGTCAGCCTGACGCCAAACGGTCTCAGACTGGGGCTCAACGCCTCCCTTTGCACAAAGAACGGTTACAGAACCGTCAAGTACACGGAGTGAACGCTCAACTTCAACTGTGAAGTCAACGTGACCGGGTGTATCAATGATATTGATTCTGTGTGTGTTAGCCTTTGCTGCTGCGGGATCGTTGTGGTACTCAGACTTAGCCCAGAAACATGTGGTTGCAGCGGAAGTGATGGTAATACCTCTCTCCTGCTCCTGAACCATCCAGTCCATGGTAGCTGCGCCTTCGTGTGTCTCACCGATCTTATGAGTCTTTCCTGTGTAGAAAAGAATTCTCTCGGTGGTTGTTGTCTTACCGGCATCGATGTGAGCCATGATACCGATATTTCTTGTTTTTTCAAGTGAATATTCTCTTGCCATTAATTTTTCTCCTTATTAAAAGTAAAGCTAATGACAGATTAATATCTGTAGTGAGCAAACGCCTTGTTTGCCTCTGCCATACGATGGGTTTCTTCTTTCTTCTTGAAAGCTCCGCCCATGCTGTTCTTAGCATCGATGATCTCTGCTGCAAGACGCTCAGCCATTGTGCGCTCTCCACGATTTCTGGAATAAGCAACGATCCAACGCAGACCAAGTGTCTGACGTCTCTCTGATCTTACCTCCATCGGTACCTGATACGTAGAACCGCCTACACGGCGAGCCTTTACTTCAAGAACAGGCATTACGTTCTCAAGTGCTGCTGCGAAAACGTCAAGTGCGTTCTCGCCAACCTTTGCCTCAATGGTTGCAAATGCATCATAAACGATCTTCTGGGCAACGCCCTTTTTGCCGTCGTACATAATGTTATTGATAAGCTTTGTTACAAGCTTAGAATTGTACATAGGATCCGGCAAAACGTCTCTTTTGGATATACGACCTCTTCTCGGCACTGTACTTCCCTCCTTCATTAATAATTATGAAATCATAGGTACTCAAAAGCATTCTTCTGTAAGCGCACAGTGGGTCCGTGAATAAACATCAAATTTACTCGAACACTTCGTGGCTTGTTTTTTGCTTTATACCCTTTTTGTGTAGAGTCCTTAAGAATTACTTCTTCTTAGGTCTCTTTGCGCCGTACTTGGAACGGCTCTGGTTACGGTTAGCAACGCCCTGTGCGTCAAGCGTACCGCGGATGATGTGGTAACGCACACCAGGCAGGTCACGAACTCTTCCGCCTCTGATGAGAACGACTGAGTGCTCCTGAAGGTTGTGTCCGATACCGGGAATATAGGTGGTTGCATCAAGACCGTTTGTAAGTCTTACTCTTGCGATCTTTCTGAGCGCGGAGTTAGGCTTCTTAGGGCTGGTAGTAGATACCTTTGTGCAAACGCCTCTCTTCTGGGGTGACGCCTGATCGGTGGGAACATTGTTCAAAGAGTTAAAGCCCTTCTGAAGAACGGGAGCCTTAGACTTATAAACCTTGTCCTGACGACCCTGCTTAACAAGCTGGTTAAATGTTGGCATTCTTCCTTTTTCCTCCTTCTTGTAAATTTGAATGTTTATCGCAGATCGCCGCATAAATGCGCCGCTCTGTTATAAATACCAAACTGCCTGTTTTTCCACAAAACAGTTCATTATATTATATCATTTTCACGCAGATTTGTCAAGTGCCTTTTTTTATGCATAAAATTTCTCTGTTTTACACAAATTGGAGCACCGCACTTTCTATTATTTACACAAAAATGACATAAAATTCATACTTTTGTCGACGTAAAAACAACTACCGCTGTCGCGGTAGTTGTTTGAATTTTATTATCCTTTGAGTTTCTTTCCCTCGGAGTCCGTGGTTATGTTGTCACAGAGGACAAGAATACCCTCGATGAGTCCCCAGATTGATGAAACCGCAGGGCCGATACCGCAAGCGAGCGCGCCTACGGTTCCAAGCAAGAGCTGCGCAATAGCCTTGCCGGTGTTGCCAAGGTAGAAGTTATGTACTCCAAAAGCTCCGAGGAATATGCCGAGAAGTCCTGCAGCGAGCTTTGACTTATCGCTCATCTCAGGCTCAGGCTCTGCAAACTTCGTACCGCATGCTACACACATAACAGCCTCGGGGTTTACTTCAGCTCCGCAATGGGGGCAATAGGACGTTCCCTTTCCGGCAGGTACTCCGCACTTGACGCACACGACCGCCTCATCATTCATTTCATTTCCGCAATTACGACAATACATATCAAAAAACCTCCCGGCTTTATAAATTTAGCATAATTATCTACATATAAATATATTATACTGCCATTATAATATCACATCTTGCAGTTTTTGTCAATACAAACGCAAAAATAAATGCATCTGTAACTCCATATAAAACACTCTTTACAAAGCAAAAAAAGGGCTGAGTTGTTCAGCCCTTTAAACAGTCTTATCTCTTTTTCTCGCCAAGCTTTCTGAGCTTTCTGCCGCTTGCATCATAGTTGATGTTGTCGCAGAGGATGAAAATACCCTCGATAAATCCCCATACTAAACTGATAAAGGGACCCATTCCGCACAGAGCTATACCAAGCGTAGACATAAGGATCTTAACTATGCCCTTAGCAACATAGCCGAGATAGAAATTGTGAATTCCGAGGAATCCGAAGAAGATACCAAGGTGACCTGCGAGAGCTCTTGACTTCTTGCTGTACTCGGGATCGCTGATCTTTCTGCCGCAGTTTACACACAAAACTGCCTCGGGATGAGTTTCTCTACCGCAATGAGGGCAGAACTTCTTACCCTTATTTGCAGGCAGACCGCACTCAACGCATAAACCGTCTCTTCTCTTTATCTCACTTCCGCAATTACGACAATACATAACAAAGCCTCCAAAAACATAGAATTTATATTCGAATTACAGATAAATATCATAGTATATCGAAGTAATTATACCACCTAAGACAAATTTTGTCAAGAGAATAACGAAAAATAATATTAAATAATACAAAAAAACGGCTACTTTTTTTCAAAAATAACCGTTTTTTAACATTTTCCGCCGAAAACTGACGCAAAAATTCAATTAAATTTTACAAATCACGTCAGCGGACAGATTATTCAGCCGTTTTTTAACTGATTACTTAGCAGCCTGAAGTCTTGCCTCAAGAGCCGCAAGCTCGTCGTACATAGCGGTGGGAACTCTCTCGCCTACCTGAGCGTAGAACTCCTTGATGTTGTCAACGTCAGCAAGCCAAGACTCAACGTCAACCTCAAGCAAGCTCTTGATAGTGTCAAGATCAACACCCTCAAGTCCCTCGATATTGATGTCCTCAGCGTTGGGAACGTATCCGATAGGAGTGATGTTTGCGCCTACCTTACCCTCGCAACGATCGAGTATCCAGAGAAGAACTCTCATATTATCACCAAATCCGGGCCAGATAAAGTTACCGTCAGCATCGGTTCTGAACCAGTTAACGTGGAATATCTTAGGAGCGTTGGGTATCATAGTACCCATCCTGAGCCAGTGTGCCCAGTAGTCACCCATATCGTAACCAACGAAGGGACGCATAGCCATAGGATCGCGACGAACTACGCCGACAGCACCTGCCGCAGCAGCGGTAGTCTCAGACGCCATGATAGAGCCGACGAACGCGCCGTTCTGCCAGCTTGTTGACTGATATACCAGAGGAGCGGTCTTAGCGCGGCGTCCGCCGAATACGATAGCGGAGATCGGAACGCCTGCGGGATTGTTGAACTCAGAAGAAATGCAGGGGCAGTTCTTTGCGAGTGCGGTAAAGCGGCTGTTGGGGTGCGCACCGCAGGTGGACTTATCAGCCTTGTTGTACTTGGTGTAATCCCAAACGTTGCCCTTCCAGTCGATCGCGTTTGCAGGGGGATTCTTGTCAAGTCCTTCCCACCAAACCGTATTGTTGTCAAGGTTGTGAACTACGTTTGTGAAGATGGTATCCTTCATAGTTGTGTAAAGCGCGTTGGGGTTAGAGCCGAGGTTAGTACCGGGAGCTACGCCGAAGAATCCGTTCTCGGGGTTAACTGCCCAAAGTCTGCCGTCCTCACCAACTCTGAGCCATGCAATATCGTCACCTACGCACCATACCTTGTAGCCCTTCTTCTGAAGGAATTCGGGCGGGATAAGCATTGCGAGGTTGGTCTTACCGCAAGCAGAGGGGAATGCTGCGCAAACGTACTTTGTCTGGCCGTCGGGATACTCAACGCCGAGAATGAGCATGTGCTCTGCCATCCAGCCTTCCTTACGTCCGAGGTAAGAAGCTATACGAAGCGCGAAGCACTTCTTTCCGAGAAGCACGTTTCCGCCGTAACCGGAGTTTACGGACCAGATGGTGTTATCCTCGGGGAAATGACAGATGTAGCGGTTTTCCTCGTCGATATCAGCTCTTGCGTGGAGTCCCTTAATGAAATCTCCGCTCTCGCCGAGAGCTTCAAGAACGTCAGTGCCTACGCGAGTCATAATAAGCATATTGAGAACTACGTAAATGGAGTCGGTAAGCTCAATTCCGTACTTGGCAAAGGGAGAGCCTACGATACTCATGGAATAAGGAATAACGTACATGGTTCTTCCCTTCATAGAGCCGTTGTAAAGCTTAGAGAGCTTTGCGTAGCACTCCTGGGGATCCATCCAGTTATTGATATTACCTGCGTCCTCCTTCTTGGAAGTACAGATAAATGTTCTGCCCTCAACACGAGCCACGTCGTTTATCGCAGTTCTGTGAAGGTAGCAGTTGGGAAGAAGCTCCTCGTTGAGCTTTATCATCTCGCCGGTAGAGCAAGCCTCAGCGCGAAGCGCCTCTGCCTGAGCCTCGGAGCCGTCGATCCATACGATCTTGTCAGGCTTTGTCATAGCAGCCATCTCATCGATCCAATTAAGAACGAACTTATTGTTTGTCATGATTTTTCTCCTCATTATATAATATATTTTTAAATAACACGCTTACGGGAAGAAGGTTTTGTGAAAAAGCTCCCTTTCTCCCCCATTATATTTTAATATAATTTCGCCACCTTTGCAAGTATTATTTCCCAAAGGTTACACTTTGTTAACAAATTAACATCTGCATTTGTTTTGAAGATGGTTAAAAATAATAAAATTGATGGAGTATCCGAAACAAATTCGGACACTCCACCAATAATATTATATTCCTTATTTTCGGGAAGCTTTTTTGTTTACTTTTTTCTCGAAAAAAGTAAACGGTTTAGGCTGTTTCTCATAAGGATGTTTGGGTTCTTCGTAGGGGCGATCATTGATCGCCAGCAAACAACCGCAAAAAACGGGCGACCAATGGTCGCCCCTACAAACAAATTTCGGCAGAGATATTGTTTTCTCTGCCGATTTGTGCTATAATGAGATGGGTGATGAAAATGAATAACGATAAGGATTTGCCGAAAAGAAAGTCAACAAGACTAAAAAACTTTGATTACAGCTCCGCAGGTGCATACTTTGTTACGATATGCGTACGTGACAGAATGCAAATTTTATCCGAAATAGTCAGAACTGACCTCACGTCTGCCGATAAAACTATCGGAATAGCGGTAGGGGAGGGG
>JBGVPV010000071.1:0-27367 GCA_045127215.1 Eubacteriales bacterium
TTTTCGCCCTCGGTAAAGTTTTCAAGGGGCTCCATGATCTGAAGTCCCGAATCCTCGGGGCGGTCCTTTCTCGCGAACGCCTCATTGTGGGCGCCCAAGAACTTCTGGTAGTTATCCCAGATCATATCGAGAGGGTTCCAACGGTAAGACGAATATGTATCACGAAGGTCGATGACCTTAACGTCGTAGCCTCTGCTCACAAGATACTTTGAGTGGAGTGCGAAAAGCTCTCCCTTGGGGTCGGTGATTATCATCGACGAGCCCGCGCCGCTTGCCGCAAGAAGCTGGATCATCGGGCTTACGAAGGTGGTCGTCTTACCCGAACCGGTTGAACCGATGACAAGCGAATGACAGGGGGAGTTGAATACTACCTTCATATCCTTATCCTTGTCGGTAAGCTTTGCCATTACGGGAATACCGTCCTTGGTTACCTCGCTGAGCTTGGAATACTTATAGGGCTTGAATATCTTGTCTCTTTCCTCGTCCTTCATCCAACGGGAGTTTTCAAGGTTGGTCTCGACCTGCTTGAGCTTGCCGCTGCCCCTGAGTCCCGAACGAAGCATAAGAAGCATTCTTCTGTCGATGAAGTAGCAATAGACCGCAATAAACGCGAAAAACATTACAAGCACGATGCCGTAATACGTGGAGTCAAACGCCACGATACTCTCAAAGCTGCTCAGCCAGTCAAGTCTTTCGAAATTGAAGTTACTTCTGATGACACAGAATACAACGTAGGCAAGAAGATTGGCTATGAGAAGCGAGGTGGATATCAGGTACAGCACCTCCTGAAGTCTTCCCTTGGAAAACCTGTGCGAGAGCAGTACGTTTGACAAAAGCATAAATATAACGTATAAGAATATAAACCAGCGGAAGAACGAGGTCGTCGTCAAGCTCTCCTGCGATATTAAAACGGATAACGAAATAATACTGCTGAGCGCCGCGCAAACGAGCTGGATTATTCCTATAAAACCAATTTTACGTTTCATGTTCTCTCCTTTGTGAGTTTTACCGACCGCTATTCGTATGGGTCATCAGACCTCTATTATCAAGGTAGCTTCCATACTGTCGATCGGATTGTAATTCGCGTCCTTTACGGTGAATATCGCCTTTACGGTATATTCGCCGGGCATGATCACCGCCTGAATGGGATTGTTTTTTCCGTCGGTCATAAGTACTGAACCAAGGTAATACTCGTAGGTAACCTCAACGGCGTCGGTATCAAAGCCATTCGGGAAGTCAACCTCAAGCTTGTGTGCTTTGCCGTCAAGTGCCACGACGTCGCTGTCAAAGTGTACACCCGTCATATCAAGCTCTGCCTTGCGTACCGTAAAGGTAGTGACGATAGGCTCGATCGCGGTGTAATTATCACCGTCCGCGATAGTAAATTCAACCATTACCGTGTAAACGCCCGCGTTTACTATATTGGTATTTTTATTTGAGTTTGAGATCACCTCACCGTTCTCGTCAAGCACGGAGAAGGCAACCGAGATCTTGTTTGAGAGCTTGCCATAATCACTCAGGTCAAAGCTGACGCTCTCGCCGTCGTAGATCTTTGTATTACCGCTGATGATCTTACCGTCCTCACGCTTGAAAACTACGTCAACACCCTTGATGACGTATTCCGCGGGGGTGATCTTCAGCGTGGTTATCATATCGGGAATGGGCTCGTAGTTGGGATCGCGATTTGTAAAGGTGGCACGTACCGTATATTCACCCACCTCGGTAGCGCTTGAAGTTACCTTATCGCCTATTGTGTACGTCGGCATTGAAACGCCTGCGGGAAGAGTTCCCGAAATACCGACTGAATGCGCGTCTCCGTCGTAAACGAATTCCTTCGGTTCAAACTTAACGCCTGACATATCGTACTTGGCACGTTCGATCTTTACCGTAGTATAAAGCCTTACCGTTACGTAGCCGTCACAGGAAACCACCGCGGTGACGTCATACGTTCCCGCATTTACAAAGCTGTTGCCGCCAACGTAGGTAACGGTCGCATTCGCGGGGATATTGCCCTCAACCTCAACCGTATGAGCTTTACCGTCATAAGTAAAGACATTATTTTGGGAAAACTTCAAGTCATCAAAGGTAGATCTCTTTACCGAGATGTTAAAGCTGTAAGTAAGCTTTGCGTATGATACCGTGATCTCGTGCTCACCAACCTGATAAAACTTAAAGCTGTCACTTACCGAGATCATATCCTCGCTAAGAGGTATCTCCTCTGTACGTCCCGACTCGTATGTAACGACCACGGCGTGCGCTCCGTAATCAAAGCCACCGATAGCCATTTCCATAACACCTGCGGGATCGTGATCCTTAAGCGATATAGATACTGCCCTATCCTCTTTTTTACACCCTGCAAACAGCACAAGCGTGAATATTATTATCAAAGCTAAAATCGAAAACAACCGTGTTTTTCTCATTTTTCCTCCAACGTATATTATAAATCACTATTCGCGACGAATTTTATTTCATATTAAATATAATCATCATTATATATTATAACAACCGCAACTAGACAGAAGTTGGACACATTTCCGTCTTTTGATATTTTTTTGGAATTTTTTTATGCTTTTTTGTAAAATTCCCCTCACTTCCCCCCTCAACAAATAAAAAAAGAAGACCGAGCTTTCGCTCAGTCTTCTTTTTTATTTAAAGATTTTTATTCAAAGATTATACCTGAGGAGGTTCCTTTTCGCTGGTCTTAGGCTCCTCGTCCTTATGAGGCTCGGTGGGAATATCCTTAGCTCCCTTGCCAAGATCGATAGAGGGGATGGGCTCACGGTCAAGCTCGTTCTCCTTATCATTGTACGCGTTCATATCCGCAACGGGCTGTTCATCCTGCTTTGTAAGAGTGGGGATGAAATTAACTACACCCTTGTATGTATTCGCAGGTCTCTTGATGCCATTGAATGCCTTGATAAATCTGTCCTCAAGATTTGCAAGTGCCTTGTTATGAGCTGATTCGGGATCCTTTACCGTAGCGGCGATATTCTCGTCACGCGTCTTGTTGTTAGGATACTTCTCGGGAATTCTTGCAATTCCGACACGGTGGAGCCATCTTCTGAAGCGTCCGTAGTTCTTCATACGGTCCTGCTCGTTAAGCTTATCAAGGTCAATCTTTACGTTCTTCTGGTGGAACTGAACCTTTCCGTCTGCGGTAAAGGTGGGAGTTACCAAGGTAATTGTACTCTTGCCGTCAAGCATTGCTTCGCGGAGAATCTTTGAAGCTTCCTCCTCTGCCGTACTACCAGTAATACCGCGTGTTGCTCCCACTTCCGCGATAATATCGCTCATAGGCTTACCGTTGATGATCAAAAACTCACGCTTATTAAACTGCTTGCCATCGACCTCAACTCCATCCACCGCATTAAGAATTAAGCTTTCAAATGAAGTAGCCTCATAGGCATCTGCAATTCCTCTCAAGAAATTTCTACCAAAATCATTCTGGTTGAACTCCATGAAATTTCCGGGCAAAAGAACCTCGTCCTGAACGGTAAAGTCCTCACCGGAGATATACTTGGTCATGAACTCACTGCTAGTAGGGTCAAATACGATATCCTCGTCGCCCGACAAGGTAGCACCGTGAATTGTATTGGCGATCTCCCCTAAAAACAACGCCTGAGAGCTCTTCTGCACTACTCCGCCGCCCAAGGAGTGATGCAATACGTCGTCAAGTCCTGCATAGGAGAGATGCGTACGACCCTCCTGGTAAATCTGATACGCCTTCGCGCCGTAAGCGTCAGCAAGAAGCATAGCCTCGTGAGAGGGGAAAAGCTCAAGAGCCGCCTTGGAAAAGTCATTAACGATAGTTCCAAGCGCCTGCGTTGCCTTCATTGTAGTAAACACCTTCTCGACCTGCTTCTCATCGTCCCAATCTACGTCATCAAGATCGATCAAAACGTTTTGGAACAGCTTTTCAATATAAGGCTTAATACGTTCGTTATCAGGTCTCTCGGGGTCTTCTTTGCCGGGGGTATAGAAGTCCTCGATCATCTGCTGATACATTTGTTCAAATTTTGCTTTTTTCTCTTCTTCACCAGAAACGTCACTCGCGTCAAACAGCAACGGACAAAGATCCATAAGGTGTCTTGTGTCAAATTTCATACCGGTCTTTTTAACGAATTTGGATTCGCATTCCATCGCGAGATCAAATCTCCAGTTTGCAGCTTCTGCCGCCCTTCTGGCGACTTCAATGTTTGTAAAATACTTGTTCTTTGCCATTTTTATTATCTCCTTTTAATAATAAAATATATAAATTTTTTATTGATTTCAACGTTTTAAAAGCCAAAAGCTTTATTTGCTGTTTTTCAGCCTTGCACTAAGATGTGCATTAGTGTACTCGGCGAAGCTGTACTGCGACATATATTCACCGAAGTATACGGTCTCCAAGGTTTTTTTATTGTTCAGATAATCGTAATAGTCACACTGAAGCGCGGTAACCACTACCCCAAGCATTCCGCGTTTATGTATTATCGCGTCCGCGCACCCTACCTCCTCAAGAGTTGAGAGCAGGTCGCGTCTCAGCTTCTGAAAATAATCCTCTCGTCCGCTGTCGTCCTCAAACAGTATGCCGATTATCTCACCCACCGTACACATAGCTCCCACGCGATCCACAAGATACGCGAAAAGCTCCTTTGTCCTTCTGTACTTAAAGGCTATCGGTTTTCCGTCAAGATAGACCTCGAAATTTCCAAAGGTCTGTACCTTTAGCTTTTTCTTTTCAATGATGGGACGCCTGAGATTTTCAAGCTCACGCTTTACCTTTTCGGGTGTGATGGGTTTCATAAGATACCCTGATGCGTGAAGCTCAAACGCCGCGTCTCTGTAATTTCCGTAGCCCGTACAAAAGACGATGTTGATCTCGGAGTTATATTTCTTAAGCTCCTCGGCAAGCTCCACACCGCTCATACCTGCCATTTCCACGTCAAGAAACGCAATGTCGCAAGGGTTATCCTTTATAAAATCAATCGCATCCTCAGGGTAACGAAAGCTGATCACCTCGTCCTCGGTAACTATCGCCTTGATCGCCTCAGATAACGCGTCAAGCGCGATTTTTTCGTCATCCACGGCTATAATTCTCATGCCTTCCCCCCTTTCGGTATTCTGATAGTTGCAACTGTTCCTTCTCCGACCTTACTTTCGATGGTCAGTGAGCCCGAACACATATTTGCAAGTCTTTGCCTTACGTTTTCAATTCCCACGTGACGCTTTCCGTCATTCTTGGGAACGTCCGGGTCAAAGCCGCAGCCCGTATCAGAAACTGTTATTACGTAATCCTGCCCGTCGTCCTCCGTGGAGATCCTGACGCGACCTCCTCCGCGTTTTTTGGACGTTCCGTGCTTTACGGCGTTTTCAACGATAGGCTGTACCGTAAGAACGGGCAAGGAAAAATCCATACATTTTATGTCGTACTCTATCTCAAGAGTATCCTCAAATCTTACCTTCTCTATATCGAGATAGGTATTGACGTGCGAAAGCTCGGTCTCAAAGGTAATAAGTCCCGGCTCCTCAAGGCTTGAGAGATTGTTACGCAGGTATTCCGAGAAGGAATTTACCATAAATCTCGCCCTCATAGGATTTGTCTCGCACAGCTGATATATTGAATTGAGCGTGTTATACAGGAAATGTGGCTGTATCTGCGAGAGCATAATAGAGATCTGATTTTCCTGAAGTCTTAGCTCCATCGCCTGCTTCTCTGCTTCTATGCGTTGCGCTTCAAGCGCGGAGTGCACACTTTTTTTAATTTCACGGTAAATTATCACGGCAGATACGGCAACGATCAGCAAAAGCGCGCACATCGCGAGCACGCCGCCCTGCCAAGCGCCCACCGCCGCCGCCACAACGCTTATTGCGGCAATAGCTGAAACAAGAATATCTCCGATTATTTTTCCTGTTTTTCTTTTCAAGCTTACTTTGTTAACTCTTTTTTTCATCCGTCAATTTGACCTCGCCGTATGCGGCTGAGTCACGTCCTCCGAACGTACTTAAAATTCGAGATCATCCACCTTATCGATAAACTCCACGAGCTGTCTCTTATAATGCGTCAGCTTTTCCCCGATCCAATCCTTATGATTGCGGTAAATAATTCGGCGCACCATCTTCGTATAAGCAATAACGCGAGCCTTGTATTCAAGCGCTCTGCAAGTCTCGGCGTCGTCAGTGCCGAGATATCTTCTGAGAAACATATTCCAGAATCGCTCCGAAGTCTCACGGTCGTAACCCATAAAGCTCTTTATTTCATCGCGATCCACCTCGGAAAATCCGAGCATTGCGTTATACATAGCCGCGAATTCAAACACGGGATGCCCAACGCACAGCGTGTCAAGATCTATGAGCAACGGCTCACCGTTCTGTATCATTATATTATTGGTGTGAAAATCACCGTGCAGCACGGTATTTAGGTGGGGTATCGCCTCTATCATAGCTCTGAGCTTTTTATGCTGTACCTCGGGAATATGCCCCTCGATAAAATCCACCCAGCCGAGCGCTGTCTCCTTCATATCGGGGAAATCCCCCTCATGTGCCTCGGTCTGATGGATGCTTTTGAGAAGCTCTACGCTGTATTCCACGGGCTTATCAAGATTTATCGGATCGTTACATATAAGCCTTGTCACGTTGACCGCATTCAAAAGCTCGGTAACCGTGCCGTACCCCTCACCAACGCGGACTATCCCGTAAGGAATTGCCGTATTTATGCCGAGAATAAACGCGCGTCGCGCGTTTTCTCTCTCCTGCTGTATCTCGGGGAGCGCGTCCTTGGAATAATAGACCTTCAGGATAGTCTCATCGTCATATCGATAGACCGCCCCGTTTGCGCCCTTGGCAAGAAACTCACAGTCCTCAACACTCATGCGTCTGTACGCCTTTTCAACCTTGACCATATCGGTAAAGCCCGTCATTTCAAAGACGTCATAGACCTCGGGACAGACGTTGATAACGGCGAGGCGGGGCTCTTCCCTGCGCAGCTTAAGAATTACGCGCAAGCCTGCGGAGGATATGTATTCAAGCTTATCCGCATCAATTACGGTATGCTTTCCCACGTTTTGCGCTTTTATGGCAAGTATCTCCGCCTCCACATCAGACGCGTTGGAAGCGTCGATCCTTCCCTCAATCGCAATATAAAGAATACTTTTATCCGTGCGATACGTAATATTCAAGTCCTATCCCCCCTCTCCGAAAATCTCATATGCAAGCGTTTTATATCAGATACGTAAAAATCAGGCTTATCTTTCGATGGTCAGTATATCGGCAAAGCCCGTCATTTCAAGCACGTCCATGACCTCTTCACGAACGTTTGTCAACTTCATCGTGCCGATCTGATTCATTTTTTTCTGAGCTCCGAGAAGCACGCGCAAGCCTGCACTTGAAATATACTCCAAGCCGTCAAAATTAAGAACGAGACTTACCGCGTCGCCTATATTCTCGTTAATAGTTTCCTCAAGCACGGGAGCCGTAATGGTATCAAGTCTGCCTGCCACCTCAATAGTGACTTCCGCTGCATTCTTTTTGATTTCTATTGTCATAATATTGATCTCCTCTTATATTTTCTTGATCATAGTAAGTATATTTTCGCCGTTTTCGTAAATGTAATCGACTGTATCCATAGTTTTCTTTGTAATAAAGATACCAAGTCCGCCAACCTCGCGATCCTCTGCCGCAAGCGTTATGTCGGGATCGGGCTTGTTAAGGGGATTAAAGGGCATACCCTTATCCGTCATACGAAACGTAACGTTACGAGTATCCGCATCAAATCCGATACCGAAAATGATATCGCCGTCTCCGCCGCCGTATGCGTAGTGGGCGACGTTAACGAATATCTCCTCGATCGCCACGCATACCGCCGTTTGTATCTTCATCGGGCACTCAAAGCCCTCAAGCGTCTGCTCTACAAATCCGATAACGTCGGACAGCGATTCGATTTTCGCAGGAAAGGTTTTATTTACCATCTGCGTTCCCTCCTGTCCCGGCTTGTAATCAAGCATCAGCATGGTTATATCGTCAAACTGAGGCGCGTCTCCCACAAATTTATCAATATCTGCCTTAAGTGCAGGCAGAAGTGCGGTTGCGTCAGTTTTGGAATTACGGTTCATAAAGTCAAGAAGTCTGTCTTCTCCGTAAAGCTTATTATCGGCATTAGTAGCCTCGGGAACTCCGTCGGTATAAAGGAATATTCTATCCCCGGCAGACAGCGTCAGCTCGCCTGCGCGGTAGCGTATGCCCTCCATTCCTGCGAGAACAAATCCCGCGCGGGTCTTGAGATACTCAAAGCTGCCATTCGCCCTCTTGAGAAGTGGCGGATTGTGTCCCGCGTTGGCAAACTGCATTTTACCGGTAGTCAGGTCAAGAATGCCCATCCACGCTGTGACGAACATACCCGACTCGTTATTCTGGCAAAGCTTTTCATTCGCCTTGGTAAAGACGTCGTTTACCGCAAGTCCGCTCTCCGCAAGATCCTCGATAATAGTCTTTGCCGTCATCATAAACATAGCCGCAGGTATTCCCTTGCCCGAAACGTCAGCCGCAAGAAACGCCACGGTGGTGTCGCCGAGCTTGTAAAAGTCGTAGAAATCTCCTCCGACCTCCTTTGCCGCGATCATCTGAGCGTATATCGCGAAATCCTCGTTATCCGGGAAATCCGTGGGAAGTGCCGAGAGCTGTATTTGCTTTGCGTATTCAAGCTCCTTATCAATACGCGCAGCTGCTTCCGCGATATATCTTTTGAGTGTGGAGACCGTGGAGTTTATATCGTCGGAGAGCGACGAGAACTCCTGACTCGAACGCACGTCGACCGTGACGTCAAGGTCTCCCTTGGTAATACGTCCAAGCGTATTATTTATCTTTTCAAGATTGTTGATGATAACTCTCTTTATAAGAACGTAAATGAACACGAACAGCGTTGCAAAAATAATGATCTGCATAAAAATGCTCGTGTAAAGCGAGGCGTCACGCATAAAAGTCGCCTCATCATCAGGCATTGCCGCGATAATACAGTAGCCCTCTACGAATTTGAATACGTATACGTGCTTTTCACTCAGGTCACTCTTTCCGTCAACGATATCAGCATAATAAAGCTGTGTCGCTCTGCCTCCCGCAAGCATCTCCTCGGGAGGATCAATACCTATTGTACTGATGTGCATTCCAGAGTAACCGTTATCAATTACAAGTGAAAGCGTTTCATCAAGAACGGCAACAAATCCATTCGTACCAACATGTCGGTTCTTAGTAAAATCTATAACGAACTCATCAAGCTTCTCGTGGAACTGCTCGGCATCGTAGCCGACCTGAATAAATCCGTCCTCAAGTCTGTATGCGGCATATTTTCTCCACACGCTCTGATCCTTTCCTCGAGGACCGTACTGCTGAACGAAATATTCCTCTGACGCGAGTTTCTCAACAAATTCTCTCGATTGAGGCTGATCGTTCATATCGTATTTTATGCTATCCGCTTCAGTAGATTCAAAGATCTCGCCCTCTTTAGTCACAACATTGATCTCCACAACACCGTACTTTTTAGCAAGGTCCTCAAGAGATACATCGGGATTATCCACATATTCGTTTCTTACATTCTTGGCAATCTCACGGAGCGCCTCGTTGGATTTGCCGACAATGTCCGCTTCCACGTCGTTTATCGCGATGGTGAATATTTCCTCAGTCTCGACCTTTACCATTCCGTTCTGAAGAACGTAGGTGAAAATACTCGTAATAAGGAAAGCTATCGCAATGCAGGCAAACAGCCAACGCTGAAACGTATTCGCTATCTTTTCGGTCTTTTTTCGCCACGTAAAGCGTTCACGGCTGAGAAGTGATACTATCGCGATAGCAACGCCAAGTGCTACCGCATTACCTATCACCATAGGTATAGTCGCGCCCTGAACAAATTCGAACGCCTTGGAGGAGTTACCCATATTGGTGATAAATATCAGTATCATGTGAATGACCTCACACGCCACGGCTATCCACACACCGTATCCCCACGTAGGCTTCTTGTTATCAAACATACGCTTTCTGAGTACGGCAGCCATAATGCCCGCAAGCACGGTTGCCATACTGCACGCAAGACGCGTATAAGTGCCGCCGCCCCAATATACCGAGAACCAACGGTAAAGACCGCCGATGAATCCCGATATGATACCTGCGGGCGCACCAAAGATAAGACCCGCGGAAAGAGGCGCCGCGTCACGCACGTTCACTATCGCGCCAAGCCAATTAACGCCGTAGCTCGATGCAAACGCCGAAACACCGCCGAAAAGAATACCTATAATGATCTGCTTTGCAAAATACGGCAGCTTGTTTGCCGCGGTGTACTTGTCAGCCAGGTACACGCAAAGCACGATAAAGGAATTCAGTAATATAGGAACAATAAGATTCATTCACTCACCTCTTACTGCAGACCAAGCAGGGTCTTGGCGATGTCTCCGAGTATCTCGCCCGCAATGGCAAGTGCCATAAGCAGTATCATATAAACCGTCATAGTTCCGCTGTTTACCGAATTTCTGGTTATGTTATAGTAGAAATTGAACTGTCCCTGATAGTTGCTCTCGCGATTCTGATACCACTGATAAGAAATGACGTCGTCGGTCTTATATTTCGCAGGGATATAGTCCCTGTAAAGCTCGTCCTCGAGATGTCTTATACGGTAACAGCCCTCATCGTTGATATCGTAATCCTCGCTGATGGAGATAGTGATCACCGCCTTTTTGATCTTCTGACGGTGGAATGAACCAACACGGGTCACGTCCTCAGGCAAAAGTCGGGGCTCGTTGATACGCACTGAATATCCGTGCTTTTCAAAGAGCACGGGCGAGGTAATAAGATCTCTGAAACGGCTAAGCAGGCTTCCCGCGCCAACGCGGGACTTGAACAGCTTATCAAGCGTTTTATGAGGCATACGCCATACGAGATACGCCTCGTCGTTATCTATATACGGCTGCAACGCTTTGAAATCAATATCAATAAGCGTGCCGTCGGAAAGCGGGGAAAGCTTACAGCCAAAGGTACTCAAATGCAAAATATCCACGGTCTTTCCCATGTATGCGACCTCGGAGGTAAACTCGTTTTTCTTATAGTCTACGATACAAGCAGAGCCGAATATAGCCTGCAATATCTTAGTATCGTTAAACAGCAAGGAAACGTCATTGATCTCCTCTTGGGATATCGCAAACGGAACGTAAACTCTCATACGGGAATTTGCCTTTACGTTACGTATACGTATCGACAGATCCACGTAGCTCTTGCCCTTGGGACTTAGCCAATCGTGCAGATAAACGGTACATACGTCGTCTCCGTCGGTCCATATAGCCCAACCGTCATCTACAAATTTTCTCTGTTTCTTTGACATTTTATAATTTTCTCCTGATCAAAAAATCTTTCTTCCCGCAACGAATTTTGCGTCTATTTTCTTCTCGTCAAGTCCGAGATATACCGCGCGCTCAACTCGCTCGGCAAGTGTCAGCCTCTGCGGATGTGCAAGCACGCTGTCGTCCATTACGACGGCGTCAAACTCATATCCCTCCTCAAAGCTTCCTACCTTACCAAAGAAGGCTCCGCCGCCCTTGGTAGCCAGATAAAAGGCCTCTGAAAATACAAGCGGCTTGCAGCCCTCGTCTACCAGCCTGAAATACAGCTTGGAGACCTGAATGGCATCGGTGATAGCTCTGAACATAGAATCGGTGTGCCCGCCTGCAACGTCACTTCCGAGACCGACGTTCAAACCAAGCTCCATATATTTGCGTATAGGAGCTATACCTGAGGTAAGATTCATATTTGACGCGGGACAGTGCGCCACGAACACTCCGTTCTTTCGCATAAGCTCGACCTCATCCTCGGTCGACCATACGCAATGCGCCATCACCGTCTTTACGTCGGTATTTATATCATCGTTCTTTCCAAACAGATCGTATTCATTGTAAGAATCCCCGTAAAAGGGATTGTTGGGGCGAAGGAATTTTACAAATTCTATCTCGCCTTTGCTCTCTGAAAGATGAGACTGAACGGGTATGCCGTAGGTCATCTGTATCTCGCGGAGCTCTTCCATAAGCTTATCCGTACAGCAGGGTATAAATCTGGGGGTAAGTATGGGCTTGGTATTGATAAACTTATCCTTGGTGGCATTTATCCAGCCAAACGTATCGTACGCCGAAGCCTCCGCGCTTTCCTCAACGAGAGCCGCGCTTGCTTCCCTATCCATATTTACCTTGCCGACGTAGCTGACAAGTCCGCTTTCCTCCATAAGCTCCATCAAAAGCTCTGTTGCAAAGCGGTGACGCGTTGCAAAGATACAGCTTCTCGTGGTGGCTCCGCGTCTGACGGCATCCACGAACATTCCGTACGCCACATGTGCGTATTCAAGATCCTCGTATTTCTCTTCCTCGGGGAAGGTATAGCGATTGAGCCAATCCATAAGCTCAAGATCCATACACATACCGCGAAAAGCGTACTGAGGCGCGTGAACGTGAAGATCAACCATTCCGGGAAAGATCAACGCGTCGCCACAGTCGTACAGCGGCAGGTCAGCATACTCCTCGGGCAACGTCTCAAACACACCCCTCGATACGCCGTCCACGCAAACCGCAAAAGCGTTTTCATGAAGGTCGAGCGCCTCGGGTGTCATTGTCTGACAAATATTGCCCTTTATCACAAAACTGTTATTCATATAATCCTTCTGAAAAGTATAAAAATTTATTCTTCATTCATGCGACTATCGGCTTTAAAGGGTTACCGCTTATTGTGCTTCGGTATTTTAAAGCCGATAGTCCAAATATAAAAACCAAGACAGTGTTTAAAAATTAAAGTGAAAAATTAAGATATGTATTAGTTATTCAGCTATCAATAGCGCATGGTGTCAAAGTACTGACCCATAGCGAGTACGTACTCTTCCCAGTTAAACGTGGGCTCGATATCGTACTTATCCAAAATGGTGTTGAGCGCAACAGTCTTCTCGAAGATCTCCTTGATCTGAGCCTTCTCTTCGTCTGTATACTGCTCGTAGTTATCCATCAAATCATCGATGATTTGCTTAAAATTCTTTATAAGTGCCTTTTTTTCGTTTGCGTTTGCCATTCCAATTACCTCCGTTTGTTTAGCTTGGTTTTTATATTTAATTCAAAATTAATTAAAGCGATCCTTAAGAGTTACTCTACCGGCTTCGGCTTTCTCACCATCGCGTAATGCGTGACGGGTGTTTTGGGTATAAGCTCTTCTTTCATAAGGTCAAACCCATAGTGCTTGTAAAGTCCTACGTTGGACTCCTTGTTGGTCTCAAGATAAGCGACCATCTGCTCGTCATCGCAGAACTGAAGCATCGGACGCATCAGCTTACTTGCAATCCCCTTCCCCTGCGCCTCTTTTTTTATGGAAAGGTTGTACAGATACCAATCGTAATTATCCGTAAACTGCTTTTTGAGATTCATAGCGTAATTCTCATAGGTAAGCAGTCTGCCAATTATCCCCGGGCCCGAGTGACATATCAATTCAAGTCCTCCGCTGAAAAGAAAGGGCAAGGTCTTGCTTCCCGAAAACCCAAACGGGATCCATACGGCAAAGCCGTTCATTTCCTTACTGTCAGCGTATATCACCGCATCCTCGGTCATAGTCTTCAGAGTTATCTGCATTATCAGATCTGACGCTTTTTCATCGTATTTTCCCTTTGTAAACCAATTATGTAAGGGATAATCGCGATATGCGTCCGCCGCGATCTCAGCAAGCTTGCCGAGATCCTCCTTCGGCACCATATAAAGTCCCGCACGCTCTATTGCTCTCTTGGCAAGCGGAATTTCTATTTTTCGAACTAATTTATCCATCTTTTAAAACCGACTCACTTTTTAGTTTATTCGCCCTTCTTACCCAGCTTATCAAGGCCGAAGAACAGATATCCCACAGCCATAAACGCGAGTGCAAGAATCACTACCCACATGGCAACTCCGCCCTTTCCCTGTGATTCAAGATTTACAAAGAAATAGGGATATATAAGAGGAGTGGTAGTCGTAGGGATAAGTATCGAGGTATCAAACTTCAATATCACAGCCTGAATAAGAAGAAATACCGCATACGCCACGGGAAAACCGATAGAAGCGATGGGATAGTACCACTTGCACTTCTTGCGCTCGTAGAACAAAAACCAATCCGCTATGTACATAATGGGGAGAACTACGTGGAAAAGCAAGCTTCCTATTCTCCAGTTGAGCTGAGGATCACGTCCGGGAGCGCCCGCCAGCATAATGTTGAATACGAGGAAGGTCAGAAGAATTCCAAGCACTCCGATAAACTTCAGCATAGGAGCCGCGCTTACGTAGCTGTCCTCTTTCTTTTTGGCGGTCTGGATAAGCGCCGCTATCATAACGCCAAAGCAAAGGAAATTGCTTATGTTTGTAAAATGTACGTAGAAATCCCAACGTATCATACTTACGTTATCGAAAATTCCAAGGCTTGCGATACAACCCACAAGTCCGAGGGTACAGTATACAGTCTGAAAAATAAGCTGTGCGGTTCTGTTCTTTATCATATCAGTTCTCCATTATGCAAAAAGTTTAAATGTGTTTTCAACAGGTGAATCGTATTCGTAGCTTATCACCTTGGCTCCCCAGTCTCGCTCTACGTCAGCGGCATCCTGCAATATACGGAATCCCTCTTCGGTATAATCCTTTATCATAATATACGGTACGGGATTACCGTAAAGATCGAAATTGAAGTCGTCCATAAAATAGTCGGCATTGAGATTGAGTACGAGAATTACCTCATCACCGCCCTCGACGGTATCCAAAAGAATATGGTCGTTATCATCAGCACCCTTTATGTATCCCGTCCAATCTCTATCGTATCCGCCGTCAAGCGTCCAGGAAGTGCCCACATACTCACATACGTACACGCCCGTAACCGTTTTTGTCTCACCTGCGTATTCATAGGTGACCGAAAAATTAAATTCACCCGACTTTATCTCGGGACGCGGAACTGTAAAGCCACAGCCCGAAAAGGTAAGCACCAGTGCCATCAACAGCGCAACCGTAACAATTATTTTTTTCATTGTGTTCCCCTCTTTGGAATTGTTTTTTCAGAATGCGAAAGCGATGATAAACGCGATCGCAACAACTACGTAAGTAATAAGGAATACCGCACTCGGTATCAGCATAACGAACGCCACGTTCTGAAGTATCCTTGTTCTCGCCACGGGATCAGTTCGCCCAGAAAGCAGCACCAACTGCCAGATAAGCAGCGCGACAAGGGCGACGGAGGCAATCGCAATGGGAATATAAAGCCCACTCATCCACAAAGAGCTCATAAGCAGCACGCCCACGAACAGCTCCGCGGCTATCAAAATAAAATAAAGCAGCTTTTTCACCATTCTCACTATCTCCTTTCAGCACAAGAAATGCGGATATCATCCCTCATTATAACTGTTGCATATATATTATAATAAATGCCGCGTTACAAAAGTGTTACAAACTCTCAAAATACAATAAAATATATTAAAATTTATTAAAATAATACTTTTTAATGATATTTTAAATCGACTTTTTTGAAAATTTTTCAAAAAAATTTGATTTTTTGCGGTATTTGTAACACCTTTGTAACGCGGGATAAGTTATAATACGGGTACGATGCTAAAATAAGCACCATAGGAGAAAAATACAATGCCCCAAAACGAAATGTTTACCAATCACGAAGCGTTGATAACTGCGTTGCGCAGGGTAAAGCGTAAAAGTGATACGGCGCTTAAGCTGATCGGAGAGTACTCCGACGGCAAGAAAGGGCGATATGACAAAAGAAACCTCACTCCCCTTGCCGCGATACTGATCGACACCGGCGACGTACCGGAAGCGCAAAGAGAGGAGTTTTTCAAAGGCGAGGTATTGAAGCTTGCAGATGCATTCAACACTATTGATCCCGCCACAGGCAGACCCTTTCCGGAAGCCGTAAAGCCTTACATCGAGAAAATGTATAAGAACATCCCTACCGACCTTGACAGTATCGACTGGAATGATGAACGGCAGGTCGAAAGATTCCTTTATACACTTCCCCTCGACCAGTGCTCGTCAACTATGCTGCTCGACTTCAAAAAGGAATGCTTTGAAATATTCCCGAGTGCCGGGGAGCTTGAAAGGCTTGACGCTACGCTGACCAAGATGCACTTCAACTACTTGAAGGCTGAGGGCGTCCTCAAATCGAAAGTAAATAACATCAAAGATTACCTCAATATTGCAGCTACGAATATTAACGGACTTGAATCTAAGATCGAAATAATAATCGGAAACGCCGTGGCGGATGCAACGCTTGGCGGAAGTGACGTGATAAATATTGATCCCGAGGAACACGAGCTGCTGATGGACTGCATGCTCAAAAAAGAGTTCAGCGTGGAAGAGGTATTTGACGCGGAAAGAGGGGATTTCAACACCTACACGGACGTTACGTGTACAAAAAACATCCTCTACGAGCTTACCAAAACTTACTCGCGTAACCCCGTAGAGCAAACGGTTGTGGATAAGCTGCTCGACTCCGATGAGTTTGAAGAAAATTCCCTGCTCTTTATCAACGGCAAACCGATGAGCGATATCGTAAGTGAAATTCGCAAGAACCAGAACAAATCGGCGTTCGAAGCGAACAACGACGCCGCGATGCTTCTGCGGAACGCGCTGACCGACGGAAAGAGCGTTGTAAGCGTTATGAAGATAGGCTTTGACAAGGACGGTAACACCCACTTCAGACATCAGGAAGTCAAGGTCGATCTCGATAAGCTTAACCGTAAAAACTTTGAGGAAAAATACAAGAATGCAAATTTCCTCAGAAGATTTTTGCACGATATAAAAATATGGCGCATTCCTAACAAATACGCCACAAACGAAGCTCGTGACAAGGCTCAGGCAATCCAAAAAGAGAGACCTGAACACAACGAAATGCTGAGGGCGGCAGAGAGAAAAACTGTTGAAATTTACAATAAGCAAAGCCGCAAAAACAAGAGTGAGGATAAGAATGAGATCTTCAATCTGATCCCCGAGCTCAAGGTCTCAGACGCTAAAATCGCCTCTCGCGAAAGCTTCCCTGTGGGCGAGCTTGCTCCGAATAAAAACGATATTTCGAAAGAGAAAAAGCCCGAGCAAAGCGTTCCCACGCAAGTACCCAACGTAACCAAATAAAAAATTAAAAAATAAAAATAAAAAATATCATTAATTGATCTGACCTATACGGCAGATCGGAAAGAGGATTTTATGAGAATCAGAAGAGATGTTGCAACGTACGCAATGCTTAATGCAAGCGACCTGAGAAGTGCGGCGGGTATGCGTATGCCCACCGAGGAGATGAACGCTTTCAGAGATATGCTCAGCAAGTATCATTTTGAGGAAGGTCAGCCCGTATCCGCTGAAGCTCTCGAAGAAATGAAGCGTGGCGTTAAGAACGTGATCCACACCTTATCCAGCACCTATATCGCTAAAAAGGATGAGGTTGGTGACGGCATCAGAAAGAATTTCAACGCCGCTAAGAGATTTATACACGCAACCGAAGAGCTTTACATGACGGCTGCGGCTTTGACAGGCTGCCCCGATATTCCTTACATGTTCGGTGAGGACATACACGAGGAGATCAAGAGAAGCGCGGCAGTAGTTCAGTACGAGTACATAAAGGATAACCTTGCAACAGGTAGTACCTATCACGCTCAGCGTAAAAAGAACGCAGGCGAGCTCAGAAAGAATTATATGGATCAGCTTATCGCTGACGTAAAGAGCAAGGACCCCAAGCCCGATTACGTTGGTAAGCTTGTAGCAGAGTATCAGGCTCTCCAGAAAAGACAGGCAGGTCACGGAAGAGTATGGCGTTTCTTCCATGCCGTTGAAAATAACGCAAGAAATGATCTTTTGAATGAAATGAAGGAAGCTCTCAAGATCCACTTCCCCGATCCCGAGGTTATTGACATTGAAACAGATACTCCCAACAAGGCAAGATCGGTTAACGTAGAGTCCTACGTAGAGGGTCAGTTCAACAATATCGTAAACGATCACCTTGAAAATATTGACGAGTACTTCAACAGCAAGAGCTATCACTATGAAGGAAATCTTCTCGTTGATCCCAGAGAGGCTAGCCTCAACAGAGTTCCCCTCGGTAACAGCGAGCGACTCAAGGTTGATACGGATATGAACAAGACATCCGATATCAAGCCCAAGGAAAAGGAAATCGAAAAGGAAGTTCCCACTACAACAATAACAAAGTAAATCCAATACAAAAAGGCGAAGAATTCTCAGAATTCTTCGCCTTTTTAGTGGATAGGCAAATCCCATGCGGGCGACCGATGGTCGCCAGTTTTTATGCAAATGTTACTTTATGACAAAGGACTACTCATCCACCGCAAGCGGTCCCCCTTCCCTGACAAGGGTAGGCTTGTCGGTATCGTTTGTGCTTCAGATGATTTATCAATAATCGTATATAAACAAATAAAAATGCATAGGACGACAAATCGGGGCGCATTAAGCCTTCCCTTGTGAGGGAAGGGGGACCACGAAGTGGTGGATGAGTAGTCCTCACACAACGGAGTTGTGTGAGTAGGGGATAAATCCCCCCTCTCCGTCGGCTTGCGCCGCCACCTCTCACCTACCGAAAAATTGTGGAGCACCCATATCCATTATGGGTACTCCACATTTTTTTATTATTTATTTGCTCAAAGAGTTTCGAGAAGCTTTTCTATGATCTTACGCATCTGAGGCAGCTTTCGCTCCATATCCGCAACCAGCGCGAACTGATTACGCGCTCTGTCTAGGTTATGATTTTCTCTGTGTATCTTGAAATACGTATCGCCCTCAAGATAATCGGTCAGAAAACGCATACCGCACTCCAGCGTCATCATCATAGCGCCGATGGGGAGCAGCTCGATCTCCGTCCTTGTAAGTCTGTCGCCGCAGCCCTCAACAAAGCCCTTCGCGTACAGCTCAAACAGCTCAAGGTCAAGCGAGACGAGGGATAAATCGGTCTCGTCCTCCTCAGCAGTATTCGCGCCAAAACGAATGGAGTCGCCAAAATCGTTGACCGAATATCCCGGCATGACCGTATCAAGATCTATGACGCAGACAGGCTCGCCCGTTATCTCGTCAAAGAGTATATTATTGAGCTTGGTATCGTTATGGGTAACTCTGAGCGGCAGGCTTCCGTCCGCTCTCGCCGCCTCAAGCGTTTTGCAAAAATCCTCTCTTACCGTAGCAAACTCCACCTCGGCTCTGACGCTCTCAAGTCTGCCGCATTTATCGGCATTCACCGCCGCCATAAGATTTGCGTATCTCTGAGGCGTATTATGGAAATCCGCGATGGACTCAAAAAGCTGTTCCGCAGGGAAATCGGCAAGCATTCCCTGAAAGCGTCCGAACGCCTTGGCGCACGTATAAAAATCATTGGGGTCCTCAACCTTTTGCTTTGCCACCGTACCCTCAACGAAATCGTAAAGACGCCAGCAGCCGCCCTTGCCGTCCTCGGCAAACGTAGCGTTATCACGAGTGCGCACCACCGTAAGCGTACAGCGCGCCACGTCGCCGCCCACCGCCGCGGTCTTACTTCTGATATGCTCTGTCACACGCAAAATGTTCTCCATTAACTTATCAGGATAACGGAATATCGAGGTGTTCATTCTTTGCAGAATATAACGCTTATCCGCGCTCACCAAAAAGGTGTCGTTTATATGGCCGTTTCCGTACGGCTCGTACGTTACGGGCGTATCACCCCAAAAAGCGCACAGCACCTTGGAAAGATCTATGTTTTCTCTTTTTATTTCACTCACTGCGTTTTATCCTCTCTTGTAATTAGATTCGGGATCTGTTTGTTATATTATAGCATAAAGGATAATTAAAATCAAGGTGTCGGCGTTTTATATTTAATAAAATCCTCATTTTCCCAAACTGCCGATAGGCAGATTTCATCGCTTCGGCGATTTCATCCACGATAGTGGTTTATTCCGCAGAAGGCGGATTTAGTTTAAAAAGACTCAGGATTGGATACAATCCTGAGTCTTTTTTCTGAGAGTAATTGGTTAAAAGGATACAAAATCCTAATGGGTGCATTTTAACACCAACGGGTGCAAAACGAGGTCAATGGGTGCATTTTTCACAAAAATTGATTCAAGTTTAACGATAGGTTAAATTAACACTTATTCAACGTTGATATCACTTACATCAACAAGTTCCTTTATGTTTTTATGAATATACTCCAATATTTTAAAATGGTATTTATAATTACCCTTTACATATCTTTTCGGAATAATAATCTCTTTTTTAAAATTGGATCCATCTTTTATTTCATACTGATTATCGTTGAAAAAGGTAACAATTAAAAGCAAATTACTTCCCAAATACATGTACGCAGGCCATACAGGTCCGAAACCAAAATCTGACGCAGCATAAATTTCTTTCTTACACTTAGGACAAATTACATACATTGTATGTAAGTTTTCAGGAGAGTCGTGATTGATTTCATACTCTATATTGCAATTATCGCATTTTATTTTAAAACTCATTTTTATCATTACCTCCTTTGTGAACTGTAATTTGTCAAATAAATTATATCACAAAAACAAATTTTTTTCAACACTTTTTGTTGTTCGTGGGCTATATTTTAACGATTGCACCCATAAATTTAACGATATACCACAGTTTTAACGAATACCCATAATTTTAACGAAAGCCAAAATAGGCCATCCACCGAAGGCACAAACACCTCCGAAATATAGGCTATTATTATCGCAAAATAGGCTTTTTATGTCTTGTAAGAGCAAAAATGCCCCTAAAAAGCAATAAAAAACGCAGATTAGGCACAAATAATTGTATCCTATTCTGCGTTCTTATTTGGTGGACCCGAGGGGAATCGTTCTTGAAATTTTCGGCGCGCCGCCATTTACTCTCTTTGGTTGCGCGCCGAAAATTTCTTCGGTCACCGTACCAAAAACAATTCACAGGATTGTTTTTGGTACTGCGTTCGACTCCCCTCATTTGAGGGCCCATCAAAAAAACAGAGTACGCCTATGGCGTACTCTGTTTTTTTGGTGGACCCGAGGGGAGTCGAACCCCTGTCCGAAAACCTCTTGATATAACTTTCTCCGGGTGCATTCCGTCGATTAGATTTCCCCTTACAAGCAGTCGGCGGACAAGCCGCTTATTTGGGTAGCCATTTTTTGCGTGATCGGTTCAATGGCGAACCGCCGATGCACGTTCACCGCTTACTTGACGCTCAGTCCGAGTCCGCGATACTACTCGGAGGAACGGGTGGCTTATGCCACGGCACTGCCCTTAGGCAGCCATTGCTAAATTGTTATTGTTAGCGTTTATTTTTAATTTAGGCCTTTATAGAGATTGCCCGGCTCTACCCGCTTATTATACCTCAAAATCCCCGTCGAAACCTTTACGGGCCCATATTTGAAGTAAGAAGTAAGAGTGAAGAGTGAAAAGGTAAGAGTGCAGAGTGCAGAGTTAAGAGTGCAGAGTTAGGAGTTAAGGGTTAAGAGTTAAGAGTTGAGAGTGAGGGTTAGTCATATTTAGCTTGGTCGCGTACACGTCTTTCCATCTCTCTTGTGGCTTCCGTCTTTGCGGCGGTGTCACGTTTATCATACAGCTTCTTGCCTCGGCAGAGTCCAAGCTCTACCTTGACGTTTTTGCCCGAAAAATACAGCGACAGCGGCACAAGCGTAAGTCCCTTTTGCGCTACCACTCCAAAGAGCTTATTAAGCTCCCTTCTATGCATCAGCAGCTTTCTCTCGCGAAGCGGCTCACGGTTAAAGATATTACCCTTCTCGTACGGGCTTACGTGCATTCCCAGCACGAAAAGCTCTCCGTTCTTGAACGAGCAATACGAATCCTTAAGGTTGACCGCGCCCGCGCGAATACTTTTGACCTCAGTTCCGAAAAGCGCTATTCCCGCTTCGTATTTTTCTTCCACGAAATACTCGTGATAAGCTTTTTTATTCTGAGCTATTATCTTTACGCCCTTTTTTTCTGCCAAGAATACCACTCTCCTTTCCCGATTTCTCAGTAGTGCATACTATTGTAACACAAAATCGACGCAAAATCAAGTGCTTTGCGTCGATTATTTAATATTTGATTTTTTTAAAGACTGCAAACGAGTCGTTCGATGGGAAGATATCCCTGCTGTGAGCTTTTGAGTGCCTCGTCAGCCTCAGCACACAGTTTAACTGCCGCTTTGAGCTTTGCGAGTGATTTATCTCTTGCCTTTTGCGCGTAGAGCTTTACTCTGTACTCATTCATTTTCAGAGTTGAAGCGATTATCGGTGCGGGACAGCCCTCGTCGAGCATCGCTTTGATACAGGTAAGATCTGCGATGGTTCTTGACACCTCCGACATAAGTATGATCGGATCGACTCTACGAAATTTAAGCGCCTGCAAAGCATCAAGCGCGTCCGCTCCCCTACCCTCCATAATTGCGTTTGCAAGTCCGAAGGCATCCGTTGTCAGCTCTGCATTCGATACGTTGAGCACGTCCTGACGCGTCACGGTATCTCTGCCGTTATGAAGTACGTAATACGCCAGCTTCTCGGTCTCGTTGGACAGCGTATACATTGATCTGCCTGCGTAGTCTATAAGGAACGCGCAGACGTCGGGCGAGGCATTCACTCCGTTTGCGGCAAAGTGCTTTGCCACCCAGGACACAAGTCTTGCTCCGCTTACGGTTTCAAAATGCACGGGGGTAAGATACTCGCCGAGTCTTTTAAGCACTGCCGAGGGGTTTTTAGGCAGATTTCCCTCGTCGATAAGCGTGGCGGGGACGGTGATGATAAGCACGTTATAGTCGTATTCGCCAAGCGCGCCGAGCACGTCGCACAGCTCGTCAAGCTCACGCGGCTTAAGTCCGCCGACGTTAAGGCCGTTAACGGTTACCACCTTTTTATCGCTCATCATTGGAAGCGGCATAAGCGCGTCAAGCAAGGCGCTAGCCGAATAATCAATATTTTCGATCTTTATATCGTTAAAGAAGGCGAACGTAGGGTCATCGCATACAGATTTACGCGCGGCGCTCACCGAATAAGCCTTCATATAATCCTCGTCACCGAAAAACAGATAGCCGCCGCTAAGACCGCTTTTTATCTGTTTTCTGAACGCATCTTCCTTAATGATCTCCATACTCGTCCTCCTCTCCCACGTGATACGTATATTTTATCATTTTTTCACCACAAAGTCAATAACAAAAATAAAACGGCTACCGAAATATCGGTAGCCGTATTATCACAGTGGATTATTTTTTATTTTTAAAGATATCAGCCAATTCCGTCGCCGGTACCTGCGTTATAGCCTTCGAAATACTGGAATGCCTTATTACCGATGTAATAAGTGGTTGTTACGCCGTCCTTGGTGTACTCAACCTTCCATACGTTACCCTCAGCGTTTACTGCAACCTTCTTGAGCTGACCGTCAAGAGTGTTCTCGCGAGTGATATCAAGCGCTGTGATAGAGCTGTCAAATACGGGAAGTGTGCGAGCCGCAACAGTGTAAGGATCTTCCTTCTCACCATGCTGCTTAACAGTAAGTGTCTCGGGGGTGCTGAGAGCTGTGTAAACAGTCTCGTTCTTATTCTTGGTTACGTAAAGAGCCATAACGTAAGCGTCTGCTCCGTTGTATGTAACCTTATACCACTCGCCGTTGGTCTCCTTAGCTGCGAGCTCATCGCCCGTATTTACCTTGCCGAGCTTTGTACCCTTATCGGATGCGGTAGCGCGTACGTTAAGATCGTCTGCCAATGCGTAAACGTTAAACTCACAAGCTACCCAACCGGTGTTTCCTGTGTTACCTGTATTTCCTGTGTTTCCTGTGTTTCCTGTGTTACCTGTATTGCCTGTGTTACCTGTATTGCCTGTATTACCGGTATCACCTGTGTTACCGGTATCACCGGTATTACCGGTATTACCATTGGGGTTATTGGGATCGATGATATCGTCATCTACGGGTTCGTTGGGTTCATCCTTCTGGCAGGATACCAAACAAACGGACATCATCATAATAATTGCGAGAGCGAGGGCGAGTAATTTCTTCATTTCTTCTTTTCTCCTTAATTTTCTTATATTTATTACGTCAAAAAGCTTATTGGCCACGCTTTTTAATTGGTCATAGATATAGCACTTTATATTATATCATATACTGACAAAGTATGTCAAGGACAAAAATAAAGTTTACAAAAATTTTTTCATATCTTTTGAGCAATCAATTTCTTGATCGCGTCGACCGCGGTGATTATTGCCTTTTCGGTATCGTGTTCCTCGTTATCGTCACCGTCAAGACCCGCGAGATATCTCTCCTGATTCCACACGCACATAAATACCGCGCCTGCGTCAACGCCAAGCGTTGCCGCAACGGTAAACAGTGTGGAAGCTTCCATCTCACTTGCAAGCACGCCAAGGCGCTTCCAAGCCTCCCATTTTGCCGCAAGCGCCGACGCTACGGGCATACGGGCGGGTGAATGCTGACCGTAGAAGGAATCCTTACTCTGTACAACTCCTGCGCGGCTTGAAAATCCGTTATCCTTTGCCGCCTCACAAAGCGCAAACAGCACGTTAGCGCTTGTAACCGCGGGAAACTCGGGGGGCGCGTACTCGTGAGAGGTACCGTCCTGTCTTACAGCTCCCGTTGCGATAACGACGTCGCCTGCGCGGACGTCAAGTGAAATACCGCCGCAGGTACCGACTCTGATAAAGGTAGTAGCGCCGCAAGCCGCAAGCTCCTCAACAGCGATAGCCGTAGAAGGACCGCCGATACCAGTCGAGCAAACGGTTACGGTCTCACCGCAGAGCTTGCCGTTCCAGATATTATACTCGCGGTTGGTGCTTACGTGATAGGGCTCGTCAAAAAACGCGGCGATCTTCTCACATCTGCCTGGGTCTCCGGGCAGTATGCAGTACTTTCCTATCTCACCCTCTGCGACGTTTATATGATACTGTTTTTTCTTATTATCAAGCATGATATTTACCTCTTATTACAAATATTACAGAATAAATTTTGATCTATTTATATTATATCAATTTAAAATAACATTTTCAAGACATATCCGCAATATTTTTTGCAAATAATAGCATTAAAATATTTTAAAGGAGAACTTTGCTCAGATGACGGGTAAAATTATAAATACTCAGGGCGCGTTTATTTCCGCCGCCTCGTCGGTAGTGGGAAAGCACGAGGCTCTCGGTCCTATGGGGCACTGCTTTGACGTTTGCGACAGCACCGATCTTTTTGGTGCGAAGACCTGGGAGCTTGCCGAGAGTGCCATGCAAAAGCGCGCATTTGAAACAATGCTGAAAAAGAGTGGCTATACACCGCAGAGCTTTGACGCTCTGTTTGCGGGTGACCTGCAAAATCAATGCGTGGGCTCGGCGTACGGTCTGCTTGACTTTGATATTCCTTATTTCGGTCTGTACGGCGCTTGCTCTACCGCCGCCGAGGGATTGATGCTTGCCGCGATGAGTGTGAGCGCGGGGCAACTTGACCGTTGCGCCGCCGTGACCTCCTCGCATTTTCTTGCCGCCGAGCGTCAGTACCGATCTCCCACCGAATACGGCGGGATGCGCTCTCCCACGTCGCAGTGGACGGTAACGGGCGCGGCGGCGTTTGCCGTGGAAAAATCGGGAGAAGTTGCAATAAAGCAAGCGCTCCCCGGAATAGTCGTGGAAAAAGGCATAAACGACGCGTCGAACATGGGGGCGGCGATGGCGCCTGCCGCGGCAGACACGATCTTGCGATATTTTGAGCTTTCGGGTGAGAAGGTATCTGACGTCGGCGCAATAATCACGGGAGATCTCGGATTTGAGGGCGGCGAGATACTGTGCGAGCTACTCAGCCGCGAGGGGCTTGATATTCGAGCCAAATACAACGATTGCGGCGCGCTGATATATGACCGCATACGTCAGGACAAGCACGCGGGCGGCTCGGGCTGCGGTTGCTCGGCGGTGGTGCTTTCGGCATATCTTCTCGGCAAGCTACGCTCGGGTGAGCTTAAAAATCTTTTATTTATCGGCACTGGGGCGATGATGAGTCCGTCAAGCATTCAGCAGGGGCAATATATCCCTGCCGTAGCGCATCTTTTACGTCTTGAGGGCAAGGGAGGAAATATATGAATACCGAAATGCTGTTGGATTACGTCAAGGCGTTTGCCGTCGGCGGCGCTTTATGTGTCATAGCTCAGATACTGATAGATCGAACCGCGCTGACACCCGCGCGAATTCTTGTGGGTTACGTGGTATCGGGTGTAATACTCGGCGCGCTCGGACTTTACGAGCCGCTTATGGATTTTGCAGGCGCGGGGGCGTCCACGCCGCTGACGGGATTTGGATACGTTATTGCAAAGGGCGTGCGTGAGGCGGTTGACAAGGACGGCGCATTTGGAATACTACGCGGCGCGCTGACGGCGTCCTCCGCAGTTATCACCGCGGTGCTTGTAATGTCCTTTATAGCCGCGATATTTACAAAAAGACGACCGAAATGACGCAGGGAAACTTTTTATAATATTTCCTGGCGACCACGCGGACAGTCGAGGACTGTACAGTGTAGTATGATTATCCTCCCGCCGCCCCACGCTGTCATCCTCGAACGAGCATCCCCTCGAGATTCTTCGCTACGCTAAAGCTCCGCTCAAGAATGACAGCGAGGGGATGCGATGTGAAGGATCTCGTGGGGCGTAAATGTTACTTTGTGACAGTAAGGGGCGTCGAGGGTCTACTGCGGTTCGGTCACGCTCGAGCTCAAATACCACCCTCGCGCCGCTTCGCTACGCCTGTCCCTACAAATTTATTTAACAATATTCGATTTTAATGAATTCCCTATATTCGATACGGACTTGAACAGAGGCTCTTTCTGGGAGGGAGCTGTCGCGTTAGCGACTGAGGGAGAACGCGTGGTTCAAAAAATATTTGTTTTTGATAACGCGGGAGGATAATATCCTCCCCTACAACGTATAACATCATTCATCCGTAGGGGAGGATATAAAAACCCTCTCCGTCGGCTAACGCCGCCACCTCTCCCTAAGGGCGAGGCTATATTGTATTCCTTTATTTATCCGTAGGGGCGATTCACGAATCGCCCGCGTCGTTTTCGGTAAATTACGGAGGCGGAACGCCCCCCTACAACGTACGTCGTAATATATTTTGTAGGGACAGGCGTCCCCGACTGTCCGTTCGGACGTAAATGTTACTTTGTAACCGTAAGGGGCGTCGAGGACGTCGCCCCCTACAACGTATGACATCATTCATCCGTAGGGGAGACCGGTGGTCTCTCGTTTTTATGCAAATGTTACTTTCAAAAAAGGACTACTCATCCACCGCAAGCGTTCCCCTCAATGTTTGCCTACGGCAAACTTGATACGTAGCGAAGCGGAGTGCTCCCATGACAAGGGAAGGCTTGTCGGTATCGTTTGT
>JBGVPV010000072.1:0-6397 GCA_045127215.1 Eubacteriales bacterium
TTTTTTGTTTTCTTGCTTATCAAATATCTTCAAGACTGAGAACCGTTCCTCTGTCTTTCTGAGGACTACTCATCCACCGCAAGCGGTCCCCCTTCCCTGACAAGGGAAGGCTTAATGTGACCCGTTTTGTTGTCCTATGCATTTTTATTTGTTTGCACACGATTGTTAATAAATCATCTGAAGCACAATCGATACCGACAAGCCTTCCCTTGTCAGGGAAGGCTTAATGTGCCCCGTTTTGTTGTCCTATGCATTTTTATTTGTTTGCACACGATTATTAATAAATCATCTGAAGCACAATCGATACCGACAAGCCTTCCCTTGTCAGGGAAGGGGGACCGCTTGCGGTGGATGAGTAGTCCTTTGTCATAAAGTAACATTTGCATAAAAACGGGAGACCACAGGTCTCCTCTACGGATGAATAATGTTATACGTTGTAGGGGTCGACGTACTCGAATACACGGAGGGGGGATTTTATATCCGCACGTTTAATGCAAACGCGATTTTACATCGATGTGGATAAAGGGCGATATTTATTTTCGAAACCGTTGATTTGGCGGTAAATTTATGATAAAATTAAATCAGAAATAAAAAATATTCCAATTTTCTCAAAAATATGTAACCTTTGGTGTGAAAAATCCGTCTTTTAGGGTGAAGGGTACTCTGAAATTCGCAAAAATCAGGGAGGTGACGACGTGGACGACAAGAATATCGTCGAATTGTTCTGGGGGCGTTCCGAGGACGCGCTCAAGGAAACACAGTCAAAATACGGTAAATACTGTACGAGTATTGCCGTTAACGTGCTTGACTCGCGTGAGGATGCCGAGGAATGCGTCAACGACGCATATTTGCGGCTTTGGAATGCCATACCACCCGCAAGACCGAGTTCCTTTAAGGCGTTTCTCGGTAAGATAGTGCGAAATCTTGCGCTTGACAGATACGACGAGAGAATGGCGGCGAAGCGTTTTAATTCCTCCGTGGAGCTTGCGCTTTACGAGCTTGAGGAGTGTCTGCCGAGTAACGACGCACCGCTCTCTGATGAGTACGCGCTGAGGACGGCTATCAACGGTTTTCTCGCCACGCTTCCGCAAAAAACGCGCATAATATTTATGAGAAGATATTGGTATCTCTGCTCGGTAGGGGAGATTGCCGAGAGCATGAGAATGAGTGAGAGTAACGTCAAGGTCACTCTGCTCAGAACAAGACAAAAATTCAAGGATTACCTTGAGAAAGAGGGGATTGGAATATGAGAAATAAAAAGTTTCTTCGAGCATTTGACTCAGTTGATGAAAAATATATTGACGAAGCGGATCCCGACGCGGTCTTTGCAACCGCAGGGAAAAGCAAAAGGCTGAGCGCGGCGGCGATCAGAAGGATCATAGTGATAGCCGCAAGCCTTTGCCTTGTCACCGCGCTCTCGCTCGTACTGTTTTTGCCGTTTAATACCGAAAACGAGATCGAGCAGTACGAAAAAGATCCGTACTACAAGGTTATAGCTGCGCTTGACGCTATGGATCGACGTGACGACGATCCAAAGAATAATTTTGAAATTTTTGCAGGTATAATTAACGGAATGCTCGGTGGTGGAATCAAGGGTGAAGTTGATTACGCGCAAAAGGATGATCTTGTCAGTAATTCCGGTAATATGGAGGGCGTGATAATGCCCGAAGGCGATGCGTCAAACGGTAATTCTGCCCTCGGCAACGGCAAGTACGAGGAGGCTACCGATAATCAGGTAGATGGAGTTATCGAGGCAGATCTTATCAAGAGAACGGATAAGTATATATTCTATCTTGACCGCGATTACGCTTCCGCAACTATCCGTGTTTACTCCATAGCAGGAGAGAATTCCGATAAGGTGGCAACTTACAGCGTAAGCTTTTGGAATGAATTTTCTCACGTTTATGCTTCCGATAGTGAATTTTATCTTTCGCAGGATGCAAACACTATCACGTTTATAGTTCACGGTCATCACAATAACGATGAATCTGAATCTATGTTTTATACCAATAAGCTTTATACCGAGATAATTTCTATTGACGTCAGCGACGTGACGAATATTCATAAAAAGGCAAGCGTCGTGCTTACCGGAAACTACGTTTCCTCCCGTAACACAAACGGCAACCTTCTTCTGATATCTCGGTTTACGGCGGCTGAAAAGCCTGATTTTTCCGACGAGTCTACCTTCCTGCCGCAGATCATTGTTGACGGCAAGGCTACGAGTGTCTCCCCCGATGATATAGTGCTTCCCGATGTGCTTGACTCGAGAATATATACGGTAGTTACTATGCTTGACGAGGACGATCTCTCGGTGAAGGGCAACGTTGCGTATCTCTCCTTCTCGAATAACCATTACGTTTCCGAGGATACTGTATATATAACGCGCAGTTATATCGGTGAGCGTACCGCGGGCGACGTGACTTATCGCGGTCCCGTTACTGAGATCGTAGCTCTCGGATATGACGCAGACGGCTTTGAGAAAAAGCAGGGCGTTACCGTGGAAGGACGCGTTAAGGATCAGTACAGCCTTGATCAGCATAAGGGAATTCTCCGAGTGGTTACCACCACCGAAACCGCCGCTTATAGGGAAGAAAAAAAGGACAGTGGGTTTATAATGCGGGAATATGTAGACCGCGGTGAGAGCAATGCGGCGCTGTGGTGTATAGATCTTGAGACTATGAAGGTAGTTGCGTCTGTCGAGGATTTCGCGCCCGACGGTGAGACCGTTCAGTCCGTACGCTTTGACGGTGATTACGCCTACGTCTGTACCGCCGTGATCGTTACGTTTACCGATCCCGTGTTCTTCTTTGACCTTTCCGATCTTAACAACATCACCTACAAGGATACGGGTGATATCAAGGGTTATTCTTCTTCGCTCGTTGATTTTGGCGATGGCTATCTGCTTGGAATAGGTTATGGAAATGACAGGAATACGCTTAAGATAGAGATATACGTTGAGACAGAGAATGGCGTTGTATCGCTTTGCTCTTATGAGAGCGTACTGACTTCCTTCTCTCAGGATTATAAGTCCTATTATATCGATAGAGAAAATTCTCTTATAGGTCTTGGATTTCACGAATATAATGAGAAAATGAATAATTGGGCAACCAATTATATGATATTGCATTTTAACGGTATTGATCTTGTCGTAATGGACTGTGTAAATATTGACGCCCAGCCGGACGCGATGCGCGGAGCTTATATAGATAATTATTTCTATATACTCGGTGATAGTGATTTTAAGGTAACAAAGGTGTTTAATGCAGTAAAGTAAATCTTTACAAGGGGGTTATTTATGAAAAAATTATTGGCTTTGCTTTTGGTATTGATATTGGCGATTTCTTTGTGCGCTTGTAATATCAATCGGATGCCCGATGATAATAAGCAAGAACCTGATAATGATAATTTGCAAAAGCCCGACGGCGACGACCCTGTAAACGCAAAATATAAGCTTACTGTTATTGACTATTGGGGTTATCTTGCGAAGCCCCTTGAGGAATACTATGAAGCGGGTGATACGGTTATGGTGTTTTTAGCCGGCCCTGATGTCGGAATTGAAATAAACGGTGAGTATATAGAAGAAAGCCTTGATATGATATCCAATGTTGTATATCATATTATTACCTTTACTATGCCTGCCCGGGACAGCGTTCTTTACACAACGCATAATGGAAGTATTGGTTTTCCTTCTACGTTTTCGCGTGCTGGTTCGGGAGGAGATCCTGCTATTTGGAGCAACGCGTTAAACGCGAGTAAGTTGAATGACAGAAATTCGTGGCATCTTCCTGTATATAAATTCGACACTTTGGCTGACCTTGAACAATTCAAGAGTGCGTTTGGCGGTGAAAATGGCTTCAACTTTGGCTGGGACGAGGTACCTTCTCTTAATGAAGCAACCCAACATTATGATGCTGACTTTTTTTACCAATATACGCTTATGCTTGTTTGCATAGAGGCAAGCAGTGGATCTTATAGATTTGGATTTAAAGATGTAACTATGGACGGTAATTATTTCTGCGTTAACGTGGAACAAACAAATAATCCGCAGCACGGTACTGATGATATGGCGTCTTGGTTTGTTACGGTTGCCGTGTCGGATGAAATGATCAAGGGATGCACTGAGTTTGATGCTGTAATGGACACGGAAAATATGTTGGATATGCCCGGTACCAATCTTGAATTCTGGATCGGGGAGAACGTTGACGGTTTTGATTTTTCCGCATATCATGAAAAGTACGGAATGTTTGGCGGAAACGAGTATTACGGCAAGGGATACGTGCCAACGGTGGATGAAAACGGAGAGCAGGTCGATCCTCAGTACTGTGTTATCTATACGGTAACGTCGTACCCTGATTATTCAGATAAGGAACAGCACGTTACGGGTATTTATATTACAGATCCAGAAATCTCGTTTTACGGTATCAGCCTGAATTCTTCTTTTGCGGAATTCGAGGAGCTGATAAAAGCTAAAGGATTTGAAATTACCGGATCTAATGAGAATCACCGTACCGCTGTCAAGGGCAAGTATTCGATTACCTTTACTAAGGAATGGATTCGTATTCGTGTTGACGTTGAGAATAAATACGGTGTAGAATTTTAAGCTTTCAAAAATACAGGTTTATCCGCCCGATGTGAGCTTCACATCGGGCGGATTTTGTTTATATTCACTTCGTAGTTTTATTATGAGCGATTCCAGTTTTTATTTTTGTAGTGTGTGGTCAAATATCCTGCGCAAGCCTCGGGATTTGACATACCCGAGGTAGTTATGCTCGTTCCGCTTGTGGCTGTGTCCGAGTCCGATATCCACCATCCCTCCGGATTTTCAAAAAATACGTTTTTGAGGTTTTGGCAGTCATTGAAAGCAATCTTTCCTATATGGGTAACGCTTTGCGGAATAGTTATGCTTTCAAGTGCGTAACAGTTCGCAAATGCCCAGCTATCTATGCTTGTAACACCGTCGGAAATAGTTACGGACGCAAGTTTTTCGCAATAATAGAACGTATGTTGGTTTATCCGTGTTACACCGCCCGGTATAGCTATACTTTTGAGGCTCTCACAGCTATAAAACGCGCCGTTACCTATACTTGTAAGGCTTTCGGGAAGGGTTATGGTTGTAAGCTTATCGCAATTCTCAAATGCGTGATCTCCGATACTTGTAACGCCTTCGGGGACAGTAAATTCAGTAAGGTTTTTACAGTCTTCAAAGCTTCTGTCGCCTATACCGGTGATACCTGCGGGCAGGGTTACGCTTGTCAGACGTACGCATCCGCTGAAAACGCCATCGCCGAGGGTGGTAACGCTTGCGGGGATGATTATGCTTTCAAGGTGTGTGCAAGAATCAAACGCATTGTTCCCGATGACCGTTACGCTTTCGGGGATGGTTATATTCTCAAGCTCTTCGCACTTTTCAAAAGCATTACTCTCTATGGTAGTTACGCTGCCCGGGATAGTAATATTCGTCAGAAACTTACAGCCCGAGAACATTCTTTCACTTATACTCGTGATATGGGAGGGGAGAGTTATGCTTTCAAGGAATAAGCATTCGCTGAACGCGCCCTTGCCAATGTCGGTAACGCTGTCGGGAACGGTAACGCTTTTGCCGATACCGGTGCATTTTGCGAATGCCTCGTCGCCTATGCTGACAAGACTATCGGGAAGCTTAATACTCTTAAGATTGTAGCAGCCGAAGAACGCACTCTCGCCTATGCTGACAAGACTATCGGGAAGCTTAACACTCTTAAGATTACTACATCCGGAGAACGCGCTCTCGCCTATGCGTACGACTGTGTTGGGCATGGTTATTCCCGTAATGGTTTCGGAGTCCAAAAACGCCCCATCTCCGATTTCCGTGACCTTGTGCTTGCCGATATATTCGGGAATACGTACGTTGAAGTTCTCACAGCGTCCGATGCCTGTAATGCGGCAGGTTCCGTCCTCGTTGACCTCGTATGCAAGATCCCGACTGTAACGTATGCCCGCTACGGTGTCGCAGGCTTTATATATGAAGAGCAGCGCAAGGCAAACGGCAATAATAACTACCGGGATGAGTATGCGCCGCGTTCGTTTGCTTATAAATTTCATAGTAGTCCTCCTTCGGATTGGTCTGTAACTATAATTGTACCACTTTTTGACAAAAAAATATATTGGTATAATTACTAAAACGTTGATAAATTTTTTGGTGAAAATGCGACTCTGTGATATTTTGCCGTTGGAATAGTGTTAATTATATAAATATTTACAAATAAGTATTGCTAAAAATATGACAAAGCTCTTGATTTATTTTTACAAAAGTTGTATAATTAAATGTATATATTCATTTTTTACCGTCCGATCGTGTCGAATAAGAACGTCGGGTGGGTTGGGAGATAAGTATGGCAAGAATTTCAAAGCATAATTA
>JBGVPV010000073.1:0-31209 GCA_045127215.1 Eubacteriales bacterium
GCACACGATTGTTAATAAATTACTCGAAGCAGGAACGTTTATGACAAGCCTTCCCTTGTCAGGGAAGGGGGACCGCTTGCGGTGGATGAGTAGTCCTTTTTTAACGATAATCGATTCTATTAAATTACCCGTATTCGACACGGTCTTGAAAATAGGCTCCCTTGTGTAAAGGGAGCTGGCGCGAAGCGACTGAGGGATTGCTTTTTGCAAAATGTTACATTATACCCATACGGGAGGATATTATCCTCCTGCTAATGGATCTCAAACTCACTTTATCCTCTCAACATCCACCAAACGCACCCCAAAATCACCCTCAAAATCACTCAAAAACACCTGATTTTTGAAACATTTTCAAAAAAATTCAGAAAAAATCATAAAAAATCCGTTTTCATAGCGTAAAACACACTAAAAATCCGCGTTTTTTATACAATATGCACAATAAAAACCTTAATCTTGTTCAAAAGTTCTATAAAAATAACAATAAAAAACTATTGCATTTTCGGGGGTTTTATGGTAAAATATATAAGCTTGATATGCGTTGAAGCGAGAGGTTGCCGTCAGAGTGACGTTTGGCGGGTAATTTTCGCGGAGTATGTCCGTTTAGATCGGGCGAAAGCAATCTTGCCCACACTATGCTCTGCATGCGAAGAGCGCGTGTGTGCGTATCCCTTGACCGAAGGTCTTCTGAACAGATGCTGATGTGAAGATGATTTCGGGTTTTTAAATGTAGGGAAACAAAACGCACGGAACGGTGTTGGCTTGCAGGTTGCGCCCCCTGAAACGCAGTTCGTGTCGTGAATGCGAATATGGTTTCTACTTTGCGATCGACGCGAACAAGCGAATACTTATAATAAGGAGGAAAAAACAGGTGGCAGTCAATGAAAAGATCAGAGTAAGACTCAAGAGCTATGATCACACGATCATCGATGCAGCAGCAGAGAAGATCGTTGAGCTTGCTAAGAGAAACGGCGCAGTCGTTTCCGGTCCTATCCCGCTTCCCACTGAGAAGGAGATCGTTACTATCCTTCGCGCAGTGCACAAGTACAAGGATAGCCGTGAGCAGTTTGAAATGAGAACACACAAGAGACTCATCGACATCATGAAGCCTTCTCAGAAGGTTGTAGACGCGCTCATGAGCGTTGAGCTTCCCGCAGGCGTTGAGATCGAAGTAAAAATCTAAATCAAGCACTTCGATACTTAACAAAAACAAAGATAACAGCCGATGCTGAGGACAAAACCTCGCAGTTCGGTAACTTTGTAAATCATGTTGGCATCAAATTTGAGGGTGTCAACCAATAATTTACAGGAGGAAAACAAAAATGAAAAAAGGTATTATCGGAAAGAAAATCGGTATGACACAGATTTTCGACGAGATCGGCAACGTAATTCCGGTCACGGTAATCCAGGCAGGTCCGTGCGTAGTAGCACAGAAGAAGACCGTTGAAACCGACGGTTACAATGCAATTCAGCTTGGCTTCGCTGAAGTAAAAGAGAAGCACATGACGAAGGCCGAGATCGGTCACTTCGCAAAAGCAGGTGTTGAGAACAAGAAGCACCTCAAGGAATTCCGTCTTGACGATATTTCCACAATTAACGTAGGCGACGTCATTACCGCCGATACCTTCGCCGCAGGCGAGAAGGTCGACGTAACAGGTATGACCAAGGGACGTGGATACTCGGGCGTTATCAAGAGATGGAACCACCACCACCTCAGAATGACACACGGTACAGGTCCTATCCACCGTCAGCCCGGTTCTATGGGTGTTATTGACCCTGCAAGAATCTTCAAGAACAAGAAGATGGCCGGTCAGTACGGTAACGAGCAGGTAACTGTACTCAATCTTAAGGTTGTTAAGATCGACGCAGAAAAGAATCTTATCGCAGTGAAGGGCGCAATTCCCGGAGCTAAGGACGGTATAGTATTCATTCGCGACTCGGTTAAAGCATAAGCGGAAGGAGGAAATAAACAATGCCGAACATTAAAGTTATGGATATGACAGGTAAAGAAGTCGGAGAAATGACTCTGTCTGACGTTATATTCGGAGCAGAAGTCAACAAAGCCGTCCTCCATGCCGCAGTAAGAGCATATCTTATGAATCAGAGACAGGGCACACAGTCCACACTTACCCGTACGGAAGTATCCGGTGGCGGTAAGAAGCCTTGGAGACAGAAGGGAACAGGTAGAGCTCGTCAGGGTTCCACCCGCGCACCTCAGTGGACACACGGCGGCGTAGCTCTCGGCCCGAAGCCCAGAGATTACAGACTCGCTATGAACAAGAAGACAAAGAGAATTGCTCTCTTCAGCGCACTCTCCGCAAAGGTTGCGGCAGGTGAGCTCGTAGTTGTAGATGAGATCAAGCTTGAGGCATACAAGACCGCAGAGATGGTTAAGATGCTCGCTGCTCTCGGCTGCAAGAAGGAAGTTACTAAGAATTATAAGGTAACAACAATTCAGGACGGTGAGGCGATCAGAGAGATCAAGACCAGAACCGCAACTGTTGCACAGAAGGCACTTATCGTTCTTCCCGGCACAGAAGGTTTTGTAATCAAGAGCTGCGCTAATATTCCCGGAGTTGAGACAACACTTTACAGCACCATCAACGTATACGAGGTGCTCAAGGCTGAAAAGGTAGTTATGACCAAGGCAGCCATCGAAAAGCTTGAGGAGGTGTACGCATAATGAAATTGGCTCAGGATATAATCATTAAGCCCGTCATTACAGAGGCTAGTATGGATAACCTCGCTGCAAAGAAATACACCTTCAAGGTTGCCCCCAAGGCAACAAAGCCCGAGATTGCAAAGGCAGTTGAGGAGCTTTTCGGTGTAAAGGTAGCATCCGTAAACACTGTTAGCATGAAGAAGAAGCCCAAGAGACTCGGCGTTCACTTCGGATACACATCCGAGTGGAAGAAGGCAGTCGTAACATTGACTGCTGATTCCAAGACCATCGAGTTCTTCGACGGCCTTAATTGATGGTAGGAGGTAAAGAAGAATGCCTACAAAGAAGTTTAAGCCTACTACACCGTCAAGAAGAAATATGACGGTTCCTACTTTCGAGGAGATAACAAAGTTTACTCCCGAAAAGAGCTTGGTAGTAATTAAGAAGAAGTTTGCCGGACGTAACAACTACGGCAGAATCACCGTTCGTCACCACGGCGGCGGAAATAAGATCAAGTACAGAATTATCGATTTCAAGAGAATGAGCACAGCTCCCGCAACTGTAATCGGTATCGAGTACGACCCCAACAGAAGCGCATACATCGCACTCCTTCAGAATGAGGCAGGCGAGAAGAGCTACATCATCGCTCCCGTTGGTCTTAAGGATGGCGACGTTGTTTACACAGGTTCTGATGCAGATATCAAGCCCGGTAACACACTTCCTATCGAGAACATTCCCGTGGGTACATTTATCCACAACATCGAGCTTTATCCCGGTAAGGGCGCACAGCTTGTTCGTTCCGCCGGCGTTGCAGCTCAGCTGATCTCCAAGGAGAACGGCATCGCTCAGGTAAGACTTCCCTCCGGTGAAGTCAGAATCATCCGTCTTGACTGTAAGGCGACTATCGGTCAGGTAGGTAACATTGAGCATGATACCGTTAAGCTTGGTAAGGCAGGTAAGACAAGACACATGGGCATCCGTCCCACAGTCCGCGGTTCCGTAATGAACCCCTGCGATCACCCTCACGGTGGTGGTGAAGGTAAGTCTCCTATCGGACGTCCTTCTCCTGTTACTCCTTGGGGTAAGCCTGCTCTTGGTTATAAGACCAGAAACAAGAAGGCTAGAACAGACAAGTTCATCGTAAAACGCAGAAACGCTAAATAAGGAGGGAATATAAGATGAGCAGAAGTTTGAAGAAAGCGCCTTTTGTAGAAGAGAAGCTCTTCGCAAGAATTTGCGCTATGAACGAAAAGAACGAGAAGAAAGTGCTTAAGACTTGGTCTCGTGCATCCACAATATTCCCTGAGTTTGTAGGACACACTATCGCCGTTCACGACGGTAGAAAGCACGTTCCGGTATACGTAACCGAGGATATGGTTGGACACAAGCTCGGCGAGTTTGCACTTACAAGAACATTCAAGGGCCACGCAGGCTCCAAGACATCCAACAACGGTAAATAATGCGAGAGGGAGGAATATTTATAATGGAAGCAAAAGCAACACTTAAATATGCAAGAATTTCCCCGCGCAAAGTAAAGATCGTTCTCGACCTCATCAGAGGTAAGGATGCAGGCGCTGCAATGGCGATCCTCATGAACACTCGCAAGAGTGCTTCTGAGTACCTTGTAAAGCTGCTGGGAAGTGCAATAGCAAACGCAACTAACAATTTTAACATGGATGAGACAAAGCTCTACGTATCCGAGTGCTTCGTATGCCCCGGTCCCACGCTCAAGAGAATCATGCCCAGAGCGAAGGGAAGCGCAGACAGAATCCTTAAGAGAACATCTCATGTTACTATCGTAGTTAAGGAAAGAGACTAAGGAAAAGGAGGTTAAGCTTAATGGGTCAGAAGGTAAATCCCCACGGACTTAGAGTGGGTGTAATAAAGAACTGGGATTCAAGATGGTTCACTTCGGACGAGAAGTTCGGTGACACACTTGTATCCGATTACAATATCAGAAAGTACCTCAAGAAAGAGCTCCAGGCTGCAGGCGTTCCCAAGATTGAGATCGAGCGTGACAGCAAGAGAGTACGCGTTTTCGTACACTGCGCAAAGCCCGGTATGGTTATCGGCCGTGGCGGTGTTGAAATTGAGAAGTACAAGAACGAGCTTCAGAAGATGGTTGGTATGCCCGTTGCTCTCAACGTAGTTGAAGTAAGACAGCCCGACCTCAACGCACAGCTTGTTGCAGAGAACATCTGCGGCCAGTTGGAAAGAAGAGTAGCTTTCCGCCGTGCTATGAAGATGGCGATCAGAAACACCATGAGACTTGGCGCAAAGGGTATCAAGATATCCTGCAGCGGCCGTCTTGCAGGTGCAGAAATCGCAAGAACAGAACACTATCATGAAGGAACAATTCCGCTTCAGACACTCAGAGCCGACATTGATTACGGTTTCTGGGAAGCAAATACAACCTACGGTAAGATCGGCGTTAAGGTATGGATATACAAGGGCGAAGTTCTTAACGAGGTAAACAGACCCGCAGGCGCACCTAGAGACGCAAAGCGTGGCGATCGTCGCGACAACCGTGGCGGTGAGAGACGCGGCCGTCGTCCTGAGGGCGCAAGAGGCGAAAGAGCTCCGAGAGAAGGAGGACGTAAATAATGTTAATGCCGAAGAGAGTTAAGTTCCGTCGTGTACAGCGCGGCAGACTTAAAGGAAAAGCAATGAGCGGCAATAAGGTTACAAACGGTTCTTACGGACTTGTAGCACTTGAGCCTGCATGGATCACCAGCAATCAGATCGAGGCAGCCCGTATCGCGATGACAAGATACATCAAGAGAGGCGGTAAGGTCTGGATCAAGATATTCCCCGACAAGCCTATCACAGAGAAGCCTGCTGAAACTCGAATGGGTTCAGGTAAGGGTTCACCTGAGTATTGGGTAGCAGTCGTTAAGCCGGGCAGAGTAATGTTCGAGATGGACGGAGTTGCAGAGGATGTTGCAAGAGAAGCTATGCGTCTTGCATCCCACAAGCTTCCCGTCAAGTGTAAGTTTATGGTAAAGGAGGAAGCATAAGATGAAGACAACGAAATTCGTAAAAGAATTGAGAGATATGAGCGCAGAAGAGCTTAACGCTAAGCTCAAGGAGCTCAAGGAAGAACTTTTCACTCTTCGCTTCCAGCACGCAATAAACCAGCTTGACAATCCCCAGAAGATCGTGGAAGTCAAGAAGAACATTGCCCGTGTAATGACCATCCTTTCAGAGAAAAATGCGTAAGGAGGAATAGTCATGACAGAAGCAAGAAATCTTAGAAAAGTTAGAGTAGGCCGCGTTGTAAGCGAGAAGATGAACAAGACAGTTGTTGTTGCTATCGAGGACAACGTAAAGCATCCTATCTACGGAAAGATCATTAAGCGTACCTTGAAGGTTCACGCACACGATGAAGAAAACGCATGTGGCGTAGGCGACAAGGTTGAAATTATGGAAACAAGACCCCTCTCCAAGACAAAGAGATGGCGTGTTGTTGAAATTATCGAAAAGGCTAAGTAATTTAGCTCCAAAAACACCATATACAGTAAATACGGCATAAATCGTATTGAATCAGGAGGAAAATAAAGTGATACAGCAACAAACATTAATGAAGGTTGCCGATAACACCGGAGCTAAAGAGCTGATGTGCATTCGCGTACTCGGCGGTACAGGCCGCAGATACGCAAACATCGGTGACGTGGTTGTAGCTTGTGTAAAGAAGGCTACTCCCGGCGGTGTTGTTAAGAAGGGCGACGTAGTCAAGGCTGTTGTAGTAAGAAGCGTACACGGAATGAAGCGTGCAGACGGTTCTTACATCAAGTTTGACGAGAACGCAGCGGTAATCATAAAAGAAGATAAGACGCCTCGCGGAACCCGTATATTTGGGCCGGTGGCAAGAGAGCTCCGTGAAAAAGATTATTTGAAGATCTTGTCACTTGCTCCGGAAGTACTTTAATGGAGGTATCGAAAGATGAATATTAGAAGAGACGATACCGTCATCGTTCTTTCCGGTGACGACAAGGGCGTAAAGGGCAAGGTAATTGCCGTTTCCCCCAAGGAAGGAAAAGTAATCGTAGAGAAGGTCAACATGATCCACAAGCACGTAAAGCCCCGTAAGCAGGGTGAGGCAGGTGGCATCGTTGATGCTGAAGGCGCAATTTACGCGTCTAAGGTAGCTCTTTACTGCTCCAAGTGCGGTAAGGGCGTAAGAGTTAGCTACAAGGTAGTTGACGGCAAGAAGGTTCGTGTCTGCGCAAAGTGCGGACAGGAGCTTTGATAGGGAGGTAAGACTTTATGGCAAGAATTAAAGATATGTACAAGGCCGAGGTTGCACCCGCCCTTATGAAGAAGTTCGAATACAAGAGCGTAATGCAGATCCCCAAGCTCGACAAGATCGTAATCAACTGCGGTGTTGGCGACGCAAAGGAGAACTCCAAGGCTCTTGATTCCGTAATCAATGATCTGTCCATCATCGCAGGTCAGAAGGCAGTTCCCACATACGCAAAGAAGTCCGTAGCTAACTTCAAGGTCCGTGAGGGCATGAAGATCGGTGCTAAGGTAACTCTCAGAGGCGACAAGATGTACGAGTTTGTAGACAGACTCTTCAACTTCGCACTCCCCAGAGTACGTGACTTCAAGGGTATCAACCCCAACGCGTTCGACGGTAGAGGAAACTATGCGCTTGGTCTTAAGGAGCAGCTCATATTCCCCGAGATCGAGTACGATAAGGTTGACAAGATCCGCGGTATGGATATCTGCTTCGTAACGACAGCGAATACGGACGAAGAAGCAAGAGAGCTCCTCAAGCTTTTGGGCGCTCCCTTCGCAAACTAATAGGAGGTAAGTAAAGATGGCAAAGAAGGCTATGGTTCTCAAGCAGCAGAAGGCTCAGAAGTTCTCTACAAGAGAGTACAACAGATGCAAGATCTGCGGTCGTCCTCACGCTTATCTCCGCAAGTACGGCATCTGCCGTATCTGCTTCCGTGAACTCGCTTACAAGGGCGAAATTCCCGGTGTAAAGAAAGCAAGCTGGTAATAGCTTAAAAAATAGTTTCCCTTGATGCAGCAAATGCATCGGGGAAGCCCCCTAACCTATCAGAAGGAAGCTAATCCACGTTGATGGGCTTAACCGCTGATACGCCGCCGTAGTAGATTTATGGCAGCAAGAAAATATTAACTTGCATACAGGAGGAAAAATAATATGCAAATGTCAGACGTAATCGCCGATATGCTCACCAGAATCAGAAATGCAAACGATGCAAAGCACGCAACTGTTGACATTCCGGCATCCAAGATGAAGAAGGCAATCGCAGACATTCTCGTTGAAGAGGGCTACGTAAAGTCCTACCAGGTTATCGAGGATGGTAAGCAGGGTGTTATCCGCGTAACTCTTAAGTACGCACAGGGCAAGCAGAAGGTAATCCGTGGTATTCGCCGCGTATCCAAGCCCGGTCTCCGTATTTACGCAGGCTACGAAGATATGCCTAAGGTTATGAATGGACTTGGAATCGCAATCGTTTCCACATCCAAGGGAATCATGACGGATAAGAAGGCAAGAGCTACCAAGATCGGTGGCGAAGTCCTCGCATTCGTATGGTAATGAAAGCGGGAGGTAAAGAGATATGTCAAGAATAGGAAGAATGCCTATAGCAGTTCCCGCAGGCGTTACCGTAACCATTGCGGATGATAACACAGTTACAGTAAAGGGCCCTCTCGGCACACTTACAGAGAAGTTCAACGCACGCATGAGCATCAAGCTTGAGGGTGCAGAGCTTATCGTAACCCGTCCTACCGACGAGAAGGAGGACAGAAGTGCTCACGGTCTTACCCGTGCATTGCTCAACAACATGGTAGTTGGCGTAACACAGGGATTTTCCAAGACACTTGAAATAATCGGTGTAGGTTATAAGGCTGCAAAGGTCGGCAAGACCGTTGAGCTTTACCTTGGACACTCTCTCAGATCCAATGGCAAGCCTCAGGAGAAATTCTGCATCACCGAGCCCGAGGGAATCACCCTCGACGTAAATGAGAAGGCAGTACCGATTACTATCGTAGTAAAGGGTATTGACAAGCAGGCAGTAGGTCAGACCGCAGCTGTAATCAGAAGCAAGAGACCGCCTGAACCTTATCACGGCAAGGGAGTTAAGTACTCCGACGAAAGAATTCGCCGTAAGGCCGGAAAAACCGGTAAATAATGAAAGGAGTGGAGACAAATGGTATCAAGAAAAGACGCTAATAAGGCTCGTCTTAAGAGACATAAGAGAGTCAGAGCTAAGATTTCAGGCACTGCTGCTCGTCCCCGTCTTTGTGTTTATCGCTCTAACGCGAACATCAGAGCACAGATCATTGACGACGTTGCAGGCGTAACATTGGCTGCCGCTTCTACCCATGAGAAGGATTTTGAGGGTAACGGCGGAAACAAGACTGCAGCAAGATGGGTTGGTAAGACAATCGCAGAGAGAGCTGCAGCAAAGGGTATCACCGAAGTCGTATTCGACAGAGGCGGCTATCTTTATCACGGACGTGTATCGGAATTGGCTGAAGGCGCTCGCGAGGGCGGATTGAAGTTCTAATTACCGCTTGGGTAATTAGTCCGGTTTGTACACTGTTCAAAACACAAATATTGTATTGAACATTTTTAAGGAGAAAAAACATGGCAACAAAGATTAGACCTGAAGAGCTGGATCTTCGCGAGCAGCTCGTGGCATTGAACCGTGTTTCCAAGACCGTAAAGGGTGGTCGTATAGCTCGTTTCGCAGCAATCATGGTAGTTGGTGACGGAAACGGACATGTCGGCGTTGGACTCGGTAAGGCAGCTGAAGTTCCGGAAGCGATCCGCAAGGGAATTGAAGATGCAAAGAAAAATATGATTACTGTATCTCTTAAGGGAACAACAATTCCTCACGAGGTAACAGGTGTTTACGGTGCAGGCAAAGTGCTTCTTAAGCCCGCCGCACCCGGTACAGGTATTATCGCAGGCGGTAAGGTAAGAGCAGTTCTTGAGCTCGTAGGTATTTCTAACATTCGTGCAAAGTGCCTCCGCTCCAACAACCCCACGAACGTTGTTAAGGCAACTATCGAGGGACTTAAGGCTCTCCGCACCGCAGAAGAGGTAGCAAAGATCCGCGATATCACCGTTGATCAGGTAAAGGGTTAAGAAGGGGGTAACGCATAATGAAAAAAGTAACTCTCGTAAAGAGCCTTATCGGCTCCAAGCCCAACCAGAAGGCAACAGCAAAGTCCCTCGGACTTGTAAAGATCGGTGATAGCATCGTTCACGAGGACAACGCAGTTCTCGCAGGCAAGATCAAGGTTATTTCCCACCTCGTAAAAGTTGAAAACGCATAAGGAGGTAGAGAAAGATGAAACTTAATGAACTTTCACCCGCACAGGGCTCTGTAAAGGCTTCCTACCGTAAGGGTAGAGGTCCCGGATCCGGAAACGGCAAGACTGCCGGCAAGGGTCACAAGGGTCAGAACGCGCGTTCTGGCGGCGGTGTACGCCCCGGATTTGAGGGAGGTCAGCTTCCTCTTTACAGAAAGCTTCCCAAGAGAGGCTTTAAGAACAGATTCGCAGTAAACTATGCGATCGTAAACGTTGCAGCTCTCAATAAGTTTGAGGACGGTGCAGTTGTTGATATGGATGCACTCGTAGCAGCAAAGATAGTTCGCAAGCCCCTTGATGGACTCAAGGTTCTCGGCAATGGCGAGCTTACCAAGAAAATAACTGTGAAAGCAACCGTCTTTTCTGCGACAGCTAAGGAGAAGATAGAGGCAGCAGGTGGAAAGACCGAGGAGGTATAAGTATGTTCAAGACGCTGAAGAACGCTTGGGGTATTCCTGAGCTCAAAAAGAAGCTTCTCTTCACATTGCTTATTATTGTACTCTACCGTCTTGGAGCAAACATTCCCGTGCCTTACGTAGATTCTGGCATTTTTGCTCAGACCTCGGCACTTTATGCAGGCTCCATTCTCCAGTTCCTCAATATGCTTTCAGGTGAGGCGCTCGCAAAGGCAACTTTGTTTGCGCTCGGAGTATCTCCCTACATTACGTCTTCTATCGTAATGCAGCTTCTCACCATTGCAATCCCCGCTCTCGAAAGACTTTCCAAGGAAGGCGACGAGGGCAAAAAGAAGATCACTGCAATCACTCGTATGGTAACCGTAGTACTTGCTCTCGTAACAAGTATCGGATACGCAGGCTTCCTTGATGTAAACGGTCTTTTGGCTGTAAAGGAAGCTAAGTTCTTCCACTACATGGTTATCGTAGCGTGCTACTGTGCAGGTGCGGCTCTCGTAATGTGGCTCGCAGAGAAGATCAACGAAAGCGGTATCGGTAACGGTATCTCTATGATCCTCTTCGCAAACATCATCGCAGGCGCATACTCCACAATTCTTTCCATCTGGCAGACCGCAACAACCGGAACCTTCCACGTGGCAGTAAGAATTATACTTGCAGTTTTCGTAGTACTGATGTTCCTCGGTATGATGGTTGTTATCGTACGTATGTCCGATGCAGAGAGAAGAATACCGATCCAGTACGCAAAGCGTGTTGTTGGTAGAAAGATGTACGGCGGACAGAGCACAAACCTTCCCCTGAAGGTCAATATGTCCGGAGTTATGCCTATCATCTTCGCGAACTCCATCGTTGCGATCCCCGCAACAATCACAACCTTTATCGGCAATCCTAACAACGGCCTTGTTAAGTTTGTTAATAACTGGTTCAACTATAATACATGGCCCTACGTTATTTTGTTCCTCATTCTTTTGATTGCGTTCGCATATTTCTATATCGCGATCTCCTTCAATCCTGTTGAGGTTGCAAATAACATCAAGAACAACGGCGGCGCGATCCCCGGAATCCGTTCCGGCAGACCTACCATCGAGTTCATCAAGAAGGTGCTCAACAGAATCACTCTCGTTGGCGCGCTTCTCGTAGCTCTTATCGCAGTATTCCCCATGATCCTCAATATCATTGCAGGATACTTCGGAAGCACAGCATTCTTGAGCCTTGCATTCAGCGGATCTTCAATGATGATCGTTGTAGGCGTTGCGCTTGAGACTGTTCGTGAGCTCGAGGCTCAGATGTCGCTCAGAAACTATAAGGGCTTCCTTGATTAATTCCAGAATCCATCGGAGGAAATTATGAATTTGATTCTTATGGGTGCTCCCGGCGCGGGAAAAGGCACACAGTCGGCTAAAATTTCGGAAAAGTGGAATATCCCCGCAGTTTCTACGGGCGATATGCTCCGCGCAGCAGTAAAAGAGGGCACAGCTCTCGGTGTTACTGCTAAGTCCTATATGGATGCAGGCGCGCTTGTTCCCGACGAGGTTGTAATCGGAATTATCAAAGATTATCTTTCATCAGACAAATGCAGTAACGGTTTTATACTTGACGGTTTCCCCCGTTCCATTCCTCAGGCGAAAGCGCTTGACGAGATGGGCGTGAAGATCGATGCGGCTCTCAGTATTGAGGTGCCGGATGAGGTGATCGTTGAAAGAATGAGCGGACGTAGAATCTGCTCAAGCTGTGGCGCATCTTATCACGTTGTGTATAATCCGCCCAAGACCGCAGACGTCTGTGACGCATGCTCGGCTTCTCTCTATACGAGAGCAGACGACGCCGCTGAAACGGTTCTTAACCGCCTCGGTAACTATCACCAGATCACAGAACCTCTCAAGGGATACTACTCCCAGCAGGGACTTCTGATCTGCGTTGACGGTTGTCAGTCGGTTGAGACTACGACCGAGTTCATTATGAACGCGTTGTCAGGCTTCGAGGCGTAAGCATGATTCAACTAAAAAACTCAGCTCAGATTTCCACAATGATGGAAGCAGGACGCATCACGGGTGAGGCACTTCTTCTTGCCCGTGAGCACGTCCGCGAGGGAGTAAGCACGAAAGAGCTCGACACGATAATACGTACGCATATCGAGAAAAGCGGCGCGAAGCCTTCCTTTCTCGGATATAACGGATTTCCCGCATCCGCATGCATCAGCGTAAACGACGAGGTCATTCACGGAATTCCGTCCAAGAACAGAATTCTGCGTGAGGGTGACATCGTAAAGATAGACGTTGGCGCATTCTACAAGGGATTTCACGGAGACAGCGCAAGAACGATTGCTGTTGGAAACGTCAGCGATGAAGCAAAGCGACTCATAGAGGTCACAAGACAGAGCTTCTTTGATGGCGTTGCGGCTGTAAAAACAGGCAACCGTATCGGCGACGTAGGAAATGCGATACAGAGCCGTGTTGAGAACGCAGGATTTTCCGTGGTAAAGAAATATATCGGACATGGAATAGGTAAGGCACTCCACGAAGCTCCCGACGTTCCTAATTTCGGAACAGCGGGCAGAGGAGTTCGCTTGTGCGCAGGTATGGCGCTCGCAATAGAGCCCATGGTAAACGTCGGTACGTCGGAGGTTTATGAGCTTCCGGACGGCTGGACGGTAAAGACGCGCGACAAATCTCTTTCGGCACACTACGAAAATACAATAGCGCTTACCTCTGAGGGCGTAATAATAACGACTCTCATAGATAAGGAATGGTAAGTTGAAAAAGTCACAGAAAATTGCAGAGGAGGGATTATTATGCCTAAGGATGATGTTATAGAATTTGAAGGCGTGGTAGTGGAAGCACTTCCCAATGCGACCTTCAAGGTAAAGCTTCCCAATGGACATATAGTTACGGCTCATATATCCGGAAAGCTTAGAATGAATTATATTAGAATATTGCCCGGTGACCGCGTAACCATTGAAGTATCGGTATACGATCTCAATAAGGGACGCATTACCTGGCGTGCAAAGTAAAGAAAGAAAGGGTTGGTATAATAAAATGAAGGTTAAACCATCCGTTAAGAAGATCTGCGAAAAGTGCAAGATCATCAAGAGAAAAGGCAAAGTCATGGTTATCTGCGAAAACCCTAAGCATAAGCAGAAGCAGGGCTGATAGCCACAAAATCTAACAGAGAGGTGAATAAACAGAATGGCTCGTATAGCTGGTGTTGATATTCCTAACAATAAGCGCGTAGAAATCGCTCTGACTTACATTTACGGAATCGGACGCAAGAGCGCAAACGATATCCTTGCAAAGACAGGCATCAATCCTGACACACGCGCAAAGGATCTTACCGAAGATGAAATTGCAAAGCTTCGTGACGAGATCGAAAACTCCTATACTGTTGAAGGTGACCTCCGCCGTGACGTTGCTCTCAATATCAAGAGAATGGTTGAGATTAACTGCTACAGAGGTATCAGACACAGAAAGGGTCTGCCCGTAAGAGGACAGAGAACAAAGACAAATGCAAGAACCAGAAAAGGTCCTGCAAAGACAATCGCAAATAAGAAGAAGTAAGGAGGATGCATTAAGATGGCTAAGGTTGCAAAAAAAGTTATTAAAAGACGCCGCGAGAAAAAGAACATTGAAAAAGGCGCAGTGCATATAAGCGCAACATTCAATAACACAATCGTAACTGTTACTGACGTTGCAGGAAACGCTATTTCTTGGGCATCCGCTGGTGAGCTTGGATTCAAGGGTTCAAGAAAGTCCACTCCTTTCGCAGCACAGATGGCATCTGAGACAGCTGCAAAGGCAGCAATGGAGCACGGTCTTAAGAGCGTAGACGTATACGTAAAGGGTCCCGGATCCGGACGTGAGTCTGCAATTCGTGCACTTGAAACAGTTGGTCTCCAGATCACTATGATCAAGGACGTAACACCCGTTCCTCATAACGGATGTCGCCCCCCCAAGCGCAGACGCGTATAATTTTACAGGAGGTAAATACTAATGGCAAGATATACAGGTCCTGCATGTAAGCTCTGTCGTAGAGAAGGCGTAAAGCTTTTCCTTAAGGGCGACAGATGCACATCCGGCAAGTGCGCTCTCGACCGCAGATCAACAGCTCCCGGTCAGCACGGTGCCGCAAACAAGAAGCAGAGAGAGTACGGTATGCAGCTTCGTGAGAAGCAGAAGACAAAGAGATACTACGGTGTTCTTGAGAAGCAGTTCAAGAACTATTTCGAAGAGGCTGACCGCCGCGAGGGCATGACAGGTGAGAACCTTCTCAAACTCATCGAGCGCAGACTTGATAACGTAGTTTACAGAATGGGTATGGCAGAGAGCCGTAAGGAAGCTCGTCAGCTCGTTCTCCATGAGCATTTTGAGCTTAACGGCAAGAAGGTAAACATTCCTTCCATCATCGTTAGCGCAGGCGACGAGATCAAGGTAAGAGAGAACTTCCGTTCTTCTGCTAAGTGCAAGTCTCTTGCAGAGGGTCTCGAGACAAAGAATGCTCCCAAGTGGCTTAGCGTTGATAAGGCAGGTCTTACTGCAAAGGTTGTAGCTCTTCCCGCAAGAGAAGACATCGACTTCGATTTCAACGAGCAGCTTATCGTCGAGCTTTACTCCAAGTAATATGCCTTTTGTTTGTGCCGCGGGAGGCATAAAACGGATAGTGTTTTCTTGCGAGTGATCTCGCAGCACAAAAAAAGAGCGTTCATTTTTCAAAAATGAACGGCATGACTCAACAAAATTTTAGTTTAGGAGGGTATATTTGGAATGATCGAGATAGAAAAGCCCAATATCACAGCGGTCGACGTGAGCGAAGACGGAACAAGCGGCAAGTTTATAGTAGAGCCCCTCGAGAGAGGCTTTGGTATAACACTTGGCAACTCCTTGCGTAGAATAATGCTCAGCTCCTTGCCCGGATACGCAGTAACAAGCGTAAAGATCGACGGAGTACTCCACGAGTTCTCAACGATCCCCGGTGTAAAAGAGGACGTAACTGAGATCATACTCAACGTAAAGGGAATCATTGCAAAGCTTCACTGTCATTCTCCCAAGACCGTTATTATAGACGTGATAGGCGAGCAGAACGTAACTGCAGGTGACATCAAGCTCGATTCTGATATCGAGATACTCAACCCCGCGCATCATATCGCAACGGTAGGCGAGGGCGAGAGATTTTATATGGAGCTTACCTTTGATTACGGCAGAGGATACGTATCCCAGGAGCGTAATAAGCAGCTTGACGCTCAGTTGAGAGCAGGCGGCGTTTCCGCACCCATCGGTACTATCTTTACCGACTCTATCTACACCCCTGTTTACAACGTAAATTATTCGATTGAAAACACACGTGTAGGAAGCGTAACAGATCTTGATAAGCTTACACTTGAGGTTCTCACCAACGGAACTATCACTGCAAACGAGGCGGTTTCATTCGGAGCCAAGATTCTCAACGAGCATCTCAACTTGTTTGTTGATTTGTCAGACGAGGCGAAGAATGTAGAGATTATGGTCGAAAGAGAAGAGACCAAGAAGGAAAAGGTTCTTGAGATGACCATTGAGGATCTTGACATGTCTGTACGTAGCTTCAACTGCTTGAAGCGTGCGGGCATTGACACAGTCGAGGACTTGACGAACCGTACCGAGGAAGATATGATAAAGGTAAGAAACCTCGGAAAGAAATCACTCGAAGAAGTTATTCAGAAGCTGCATTCACTCGGACTTGACCTCAGAAAAGAAGAGGAATAAGTTACCGATTGCGGCAAGCACAGATAAGATAAAAACTGCAAAAGGAGGGAAATACAATGCCCGGAACAAGAAAACTCGGCAGACCTACAGCGCACAGAAAAGCAATGATGCGTGGTATGGTTACCTTATTGCTTGAGAACGGACAGGTTGAGACAACACTCACCAGAGCAAAGGAAGTTCGTTCCATAGCTGAAAAAATGATTACACTTGGCAAGAAGAACACTCTTGCAAGTCGCCGTGCAGCATTGGCATACATCACTAAGGAGGCAGTTGTAACGAAGGTATTCGTTGAGCTTGCACCTCTTTATGCTGAGCGTAACGGTGGATATACACAGATCTTTAAGCTTGGTCCTCGTAGAGGTGACGGCGCAGAGATGGCTATCGTTAAGCTCATCGACTACGTAAAGCCTACCGCTGATGACACAAAGAAGAAGGATAAGAAGGAAAAGAAGGTTGAAGCACCTCTCGTAGATGCTAAGTAATTGACTTTCCCGAAAAAAACCGCTTTGGCGAATTTCGCCAAAGCGGTTTTTGTTTTTAATAGCACAAAAGGGAATGATTATCATTTTCGCATCGAATACGGGTAATTTATTAATAATCGAAAACTATTTAAAAAATGTAGGGGTCGACGTCCTAGGCGACCCGTGCGGACATAAAGTAACATTTACACCCAAACGGGTCGTCGAGGACGTCGACCCCTACAATTAAAAAATGAATGTAACAAATTTGGTGGAGTACCCATTTTACACGGATACTCCACCAATAATATTTTAATCCTTATTTTCAGGGAGCTTTTTTGCTTACTTTTTTCTCGAAAAAAGTAAGTGAAATATCACCCATATTCTACACATGCATATAATGGGTATTAAAGGAGGTGTAAATATGCTTGAAAAATATAAATATCAGAGCAGTGCGGCAATAATGGGCACTCTTACTAATGCGCAGAAGGCACAAAGAGCCTTGTCCGCCGCCGCAATTCCTTCTAAAATAGTCAAACAAAGCTCGTCGGGCTCTTATCGCGGCTGTGTATGGAGTGTGGAATTTTCATATAGTCAAAAGCAAAATGCCCGTACAGTGCTGTCAAATGCGGGGATATCGGTGAGGGCATGGAGTGATGAAAAATGATATATCTCGATAACGCCGCAACCTCATTCCCTAAACCGCCGTCCGTGGCAAACGAGGTTTTTCGTTGCATAACGGAATATAGCGGCAACGCAGGCAGAGGGGCACACTCACTATCCCTTGCAGCCGCGAATAAGGTCTTTGAGTGCCGTAGAGAGCTTGCCGAGCTGTTCGGCGCGGCTGATACCGATAGAGTATTTTTCGTTCAGAATACCACGCAGGGCATAAATACGGTTATTAAAGGACTCGTTCGCGAGGGCGATCACGTGATAATCTCCGATATGGAGCATAACGCCGTTTACCGACCGATCTTCAAGCTTGCGGAAGAGGGCAAGATAAGTTACGACGTTTTCAAAACCTTTACGGCAGATCCTCGCCGTAGCTACGCGCGTATCTGCGCGTCGATAGAGAGCCTGATACGCCCAAATACCCGAATGGTCTTTTGTGTCCACTCCTCAAATATCTGCTCAGTCACCTTGCCGATAGCAGAGATAAGCAAGGTCTGCCGCAGACACGGAGTGCTTTTGTGCGTGGACGGAGCGCAGTCCGCAGGACATATCGATATAAATGTATCAAAGCTCGGCATAGACGCGCTGTGCATTCCGGGGCATAAGGGATTGTACGGGCCGCAGGGAAGCGGCGCTGTCATACTCGGCAAGGATATAACTCTCGATACGCTTATCGAGGGCGGTAACGGAGTGGACTCTCTTGATGGCGAAATGACTCTTGCTTCTCCCGAGCGATACGAGGCAGGTACACTGTCACTGCCCGCTATTGCAGGGCTGTGCGAGGGCGTGAGGGAGCTTAAACGGCGCGGGATAGCAGAGAGTGCGGAGAGCGGCGCAGAGCTTTGCAGAACGCTCTGTGAGAGGCTTGCGTGCATGCGAGACGTAGAGCTTTACGTGCCGCAATATCGCGGCTGTGTGGCGCTTTTTAACCTTCGTGGAATACCTTGCGAGGCGGTTGCGGCGGCGCTTGATGAGCGCGGCTTGTGCGTACGCGCGGGACTGCATTGCGCACCTCTTGCGCATAAAACGCTCGGCACGGATAAGACGGGAGCTGTGCGTGTAAGCTTTGGTATTTATAATACCTTTGCGGATATTGACGCACTTTGCCGAGCACTTAATGATATCATAAAAGAATACACGCTTTGACACAAAAAAGGTCTTGCGAATTTCTTCGCAAGACCTTTTGGTTTTATTGTTTAATATCAGTTAGAAGAACCGGGGATAACGAACTCGCCGTTTACAAGCTCAACGTTTACGTTAACGAGAGCCGCGATAGCTTCGAGAGTCTTTTGAGTCTCTTCCTTGTTAGCCTCATCGGCGTCAGCAAGGTTCTGGTTCATAGCCTCAAGCAGCTCTGCTGTGTCGCTGTCGCTGAGAGTAACTGTGGAGTTCAGCGGGTCGACGGTCTTGTTGCCGTTTTCATCGTAAACGGTGTCAACGATGGTCTGACCCATTACCTTGGAATCGGTAACACGGTCTACAAAGCTTGTAACCGTCTGATTTTCATTGAAGAGAGTATCGCCGGAAGCGCCCTCGCCGGTTGCGTTCATCGCGATGTTGATGATATCGGAAACCGCCTCTGCCTCAGCCTTGTACTCCTCGTCGGTAAGACCGCCGTTTTCCTTTGCGTCACTGAGGTTTCCGAAGATGTTGGAAACGAGATCGGAGGTCTGCTCAGCGCTCTGCTCCGGAATACCGAAGTTCTGCATGTTGTCGGGGGAGGTGAACTGCTGAAGTGTGGTGGAGGTCGCGGGGGTCATATTAACGATAAGATCCTGGATCTGACCTACAACGTCCTCGTTGTTGGATGCACCGTCGAGAATATCGATCGCACGGATGATATTTTCAAGAACGTTTGCGTAGGACTCATCCTTTGCGGTATCCGCAATGCTTCTTGCAAGGTGAGTAACCTGAATGGTGTCCGTACGGAGAGTTTCGAGCGCGTAATCGGACTGAAGCACGCAGATCAAAAGGTTTCTGCTGGACTCAGCACCAAAGGTGTGAGTAGCGTTGAAGCAGTCGATAAGTCGACCGAAATCAACTACGATGGTCTTGGGCTGGAACTCCTCACCGGCGAGAGCCTTGTCGGCAACCTGCTTTACAGCTATGAAAGAATCGGCAAGCAGAGCGGACTCCTTGTGAGTATCAGCGGGCTTTTCATAGTTTACCTTGATGCTGTCTGCAAATACAAGCTGTGTCTTTTCTGCAAATACGTCAGCGGTAAGAGCAACGGTGGTCTCGGTAGTCTCGTCGGACTCGATAATAACTATCTCGGTCGCGCCAAGAACGGTGATAATGGTTTCAGCCGTCATAGCGCCGTCAGCATTGCTGCTTGTAAGAGCGGCTGCAAGAGCCTCGCAGGAATCGGGGCGCGCGTCAATGCCGTAGCTGTTGAGTATGCTGTGAAGCTCGTTTGCAAGATCAAGCTCGGGGTTCTGAGCTGCCGCAAGTATTGCTTCGGTCAGACTTACGTAGTTGGAAGCCGCATCCTCGTGGAAGTGGAGGGTGTTTGCGATAACACCAACGCCTGCCTCAGCGAACGCGGGAACGAGAGTGTAGAGTCTGTCGCTTGTGTAAAGCTCCTCGAATATCTTGGTATTGGTCTCCTTGTCGGAAAGAACCGAAAGGGGATCGGACATAATTGTGTTTATCTGAACCTTTTCGCAGAGAACACCGGTTATCTTGAAGACAGATCCTATGTCTGCCTTAAGCGCGTCAACGCTGTCTCCGCTCAGAATTTCGAATACGGAATCCGTGATAGGAGTAAAGGGCTCGGGGAGAGAGGGTCTGCCTATTCCGAGGAAGGTCTCGCCGTTATCCCACTTTGTGTCGGATATATGGAGAACTCCGGAGATCACGGAGGGCATAATGACCGTCTTGTCAAAGGCAGCCGCCATCTCGTCGATCGCCGCCTTGGTTGCCGCACCGTCGTATTCTTCGGTCTTGGTAAGATCCAAAACAGCTCTTACGGAAGTAGCCAGGAAATTCACCTCTTTGTCAAGATGAGTGAACTGACCGTCGATCTCGTAAAATGTCATGAGGTTGTATACAGCCTTACCACCGGTCAGCTCCATTGCGGTAACCGCTCTGTTTTCGGCAGCAGCGTCGCAAAGCTCAACGAGAGTGGGATCGTCAGCGGCAAAGTTTTCTACGATAGGCTGTGCGATCTTACCCGTGATGGAAATGCCGAAAACCATAGGAATAGAAATTACGTAAGCGAGTAAAACACCGGAGAAAGCACCCAGCAAAGCGGAAGACATTTTGAATCTTCTGTGCTCAAGCAGCTTCTTTTTGCCCCACTTGTCGTAGTTGAGACTGTTGTTGTTCCAGGTCTTGTTCTTCTCAGACTTGTTGATCCAGAATCTGGCGATAGGAGCCTTGAAGATTCCAAGAAGAGGCTTGATTACTATGAAGAGCAATGAGAAGAGCAGGGGGGAAAGTATCATAGATGTCAACGCCAGCACGGAGCCCTTGACCTCAGGTGAGGTAAGTACGTCTTCAACGTCAGAGGCAAGTGCCTCGGGCACAATGCCAATGATCGCTTCTGTGAGTCCCTCGATACCCTGAGCGGGAACTGCTCTTGCAACGATAATGGCAATAGCGGCTGCCATAACGGTCGTTGCGATCTTCAGCATAGTGTACTGCCATTTTTTACGCATACCGGATACAAATCCGAGAAATGCCGCGATACCCGCAAACGCGAGAAATACGCCGGAAATAATGGGTTCAATCATGTTTTTACTCCTTTATCAGTTGTTACTGTTTTGAGATTTCCATACCATTTTTTAAAAACGTCCGGGAAAAATTATATAATAAGGTATAATTATATATATTATACACCTATTAACCAAAAAAGTCAATAGGTTACATTCACTTATTTTCATCGCGTATTATCGCGCAATAACCGATAGTCCTGTACTTGCCCTTGACGAGCATGGCGTCGGTGTGATAGCCCTCGAACGTCATTCCCAGCTTTTCCATAACGCGTAAGGACGCGTCATTGCCGCGCATAAATTTAGCTTCGATGCGGTGAAGCCCCACATCTTCAAACCCAAATTTTATCACGCGTCTTGCGGCTTCGGTGGCAATACCCTTGCCGTGATAGTCGGGATTCAGCACGTACCCTATCTCAGCACAGGAATTTTGGACGTCGATCTTCGTAAAGCCCGCAGTACCTATCATCTTGCCGCTGTCGGCAAGAGTTATCGCCCAGTCGTAAAACTCGGCTGCCTTGTATCTTTTTTCTATGTACGCAAGATAATCCTTGGTGAGAAATATCGACTCGTGCGGCGACCATAAAAGGTATTCGGTCACGTCGGCTCGGCAGGCGTACTCGTACATATCGTAGGCGTCCGATACTCGCATGGGACGAAGTATCAGCCGCTCGGTAGTGAGCGTTGGCATCTTGTGAAATATTTTATAGATCGCATCTTTTTTCATAATACTTCTCCGTATAGTTCAGTACCCTAATTATATAACAAAAGCGTAGCGATTGCAAGGGAAAAGAGTAAAAGAATAAAAATAAAATTATACGCAAAAATTTTTGAATTGTCCCTTTGACAAACGGCGTTTTGTGTGATATAATTATTATGTATAGGTTTGTAAACTTGAAGGAAAGCGAGGTGTACCTGCATGAATAAAAATGAATATTCAAGGACGCTCGGTATCCTTGGCGGACTCGGGCCTATGTCAGGCGTGTATTTTTGCGAGCTTCTGACGCGTCATACCGCGGCAGAGCGTGATCAGGATCACCTCAATTTCATTTTGTCCTCGCACGCGTCGACACCCGACAGAACGGCGTTCATTACGGGAGAGTCGGCAGAAAACCCCGTAAACGTAATGTGCGGCGAGGTTCAAAGACTGATAAACGCGGGGGCAGAGATCATCGCAATACCCTGCAATACCGCCCACTATTTTTACGATGCGATAAGTGAAACGGCGTCTGTGCCGATCATCAATATAATCAAGCAGACCGCGCTTTTCTGTAAGAGAAGCGGTGTGGGCAAGGTAGGTATCCTTGCAACTGAGGGTACCGTTCGCTCAGGCGCGTATTCCGACGTATTCAGCCTGGCAGGAATAGAAACGCTTGTTCCGTCCGAGGACGAGCAGGGAATAATCTCACGTATCATATACGACGAGATAAAACGCGGACAAGCCCCAAGCATCAAGGATTTTATGAGTGTAGTAAAAGGTCTTGAGGCGAGAGGGTGCGAGCGTATAATTCTCGGCTGTACCGAGCTGTCACTGCTTAAGCGTGACGGCGCGCTTGACTCGGATATCTTTATAGACTCGCTCGAGGTGCTTGCTTATTCCGCAATAAAGCTTTGCGGCAAGCAGCCTGTCGGATTTGACGCGCGTCTTATGAATTTTAAGGTTTGTTAAAGGGAGGAAAACGTAATGCTTTTGAACGAGCTTATGAGTGTTATCGATTACAGAGAGATCGTTAACCGCACGGGACTTGACGTAAATTGCGTTGAGATACGCGAGCTTTGCTGTGATTCGAGAAAGGCTTGCGAAAATTCTATGTTCGTGTGCATATCGGGCGCCTTGGCGGACGGACACGACTACGCGGCGGCGGCTTATTCGGGCGGTTGCCGTATATTCGTAGCGGAACGCCGTATTACGCTTCCCGATGACGCTATGTTTATACTCGTTGCCGATACGCGAATAGCGCTTGCGCGTCTTTCCTCTCACTTCTTCGGGAATCCCTCAAGAGAGATGACTATAATCGGCATCACGGGTACTAAGGGAAAGACTACCTCGTCGCTTCTTATTTATAACATACTTAACGAGAGCGGTATCCCCACGGGCTATATCGGCTCGAATGGAGTCAGCTATCTCGACTATCAGTATACTACTCTCAATACTACTCCCGAGAGCTACGATCTCCACGCTCACATGCGTCAGATGGTGGATAGCGGCGTAAAAACTCTTGTCATGGAGGTATCGTCGCAGGCGCTGAAGATGGCGAGAGTGCACGGTATCAAGTTTGATATATGCGTGTTTACCAACCTCGCGCTTGATCATATCGGCGAGTTTGAGCATCCTGATTTTGAGGATTATAAGCTGTGTAAGCGTTCGCTGTTTACCGATTACGGTGCGGAATACGTGGTATATAACGCAGACGATGAATACGCGATGAGCGTAGTTGGCGGAGCTACCTGCGAAAAAACGGGTATTTCTCTCGGGGGACACGCGGATTTCGTTGCGGATTCAGTTACTTATTTTCGTTCCGAGGGTAATATCGGAGTCAGCTTTGAGTGCGCAAATGAGGGAAAAAATTTCCCCGTGGCGCTGTCCTTCCCCGGAGAATTCAGCGTATATAACGCGCTTACCGCTATTGCCGTATGCTCACGCCTCGGACTTACCGCAGGTAAGATAACCAAGGCAATGAGACATATAAGAATAAAGGGACGCTTTGAGACCTTTGAGCTGCCTAACGGCGCGACGGTCGTTATTGACTATGCCCATAACGGCGTAAGTCTTAAGGCGGCGCTTCAGGCGCTCAGAATATACGAGCCTACAAGACTCGTGTGCCTCTTTGGCTCGGTCGGCGGCAGAACGAGAATGCGTCGCGCAGAGCTTGGACTTGTGGCGTCGCGTGACGCGGATTTCTGCATACTTACCGCGGATAACCCCGATAACGAGTCGCCTAACGCCATCATCAGCGAGATCGCGTCTTACTTTACCGCGGGTACTTGTCCTTACGTGGCTATCCCCGACAGACGTGCGGCTATCGAGTACGCGCTTGATAATTCCCAAAGCGGAGACATCATACTCCTTGCGGGTAAGGGACACGAGTCCTATCAGATAATCTGCGGCGTAAGACAGGAGTTCAGTGAGGCGCGTATAGTAGAAGAATACTGTCGCGCGCATAAGGGAGAATAAAGTGAAGAAATATCCTTTGAAAATCAGCTACGCCGCCAAAACTGCCCTGTGGGCAGGGAAACGCTTGAAGACGGAATTCGGTAAGAGCTCGGATCACGAGCGCATTTCTGAGACCTGGGAGCTGAGCGTCCGTCGGGATGACGAAGCGGTGGTGCTTAACGGTGACGCCGTGGGCTTGAAGCTCAGTGAATACTTTGATATCTGCGGCTACGATTGCGTTACTCCCAAATATAAAAAAGGGGATAGATTCCCCCTGCTTATTAAGCTCATAGACGCGGACGATACGCTGTCCGTTCAGGTTCATCCTGACGATGAGTACGCTTCGATCGTGGAAAACGATAGCGGCAAGACTGAAGCGTGGCATATCATCAGCGCGCGAGAGGGTGCTCAGATAATTTACGGACTCCGAGAGGAAACTACGCGCGAAAAACTTGAAAAGGCAATAAACGACGGAGATGTTGAGAGCGTGATGAGGTATCAGAGCGTCCGCGCGGGCGAGACGTATTTTATCCCTGCGGGAATGGTGCACGCCATAGGCGAGGGGATACTTATCGCAGAGGTTCAGCAGAACTCCGATCTTACTTACAGACTTTACGATTATAACCGCATCGGAGCTGACGGCAAGCCGCGCGAGCTGCATATAAAAAAATCACTCGACGTGGCAAGGACGTTTGATGACGAGCAAATTGACGCGCTTCGGTTTTCGCGTGGCACAACCCTCGAGAACGGCGAGCTTTTGGTAAATTCAGAGTATTTCCAAGCGATCAAATATACGGTCAAAGGTAGCCTTGCGCTGAACGTTGACTCTGAGAGCTTTACATTACTTTTGTGCATCGATGGCGAGGGTGAGATAGAGCAGGGCGGAGAAAAATACGCCGTAAAAAAGGGCGACAGTTATTTTTGCCCCGCAGGGCTCGGAACGCTTGATATTCGCGGAGATATGACGCTTATAGCCTCGCGTGTGTAAAAAGATGCGGGGGATAAAATAAAATATTTTAAAAAATTCAAAAAAACTATTGCAAAATGGGAAATAATATGGTATAATACCCTATGTTTGCGAACCGATGTCAAAGAACATCGGAATAAAAGAAACGAGGTAAACTAAAAATGAAATCCGGAATTCATCCTAATTATGAAGAGTGCGTAATTCGTTGCGCTTGTGGAGAGACAGTTACAACCAAGTCCACCAACGGCGGTGAGATGAGAGTTGAAATTTGCTCCAAGTGCCATCCTTTCTTCACCGGTAAGCAGAAGTTTGTTGATGCCGGCGGACGTGTTGACAAGTTCAAGAAGAGACTTGCAAACGTTGGAAAGTAATTACCTGCAAAAAGAGGGCGGATTATGTGCGACTGTCGTACATACGCCCTCATTTTGTTTTATTTGTGTCATTTTTTGCGAGATTCCAAACGCGGCAGAGCGCGTTTGATCCTCACTTCACGGCTTTTGTCCGTTTCGTTCGGATTTCGACTACGTTCTCCCCGTGTCATTCTGAGCGGAGGGCACAGCCCGCAGTCGAAATTTTGCATAAGCAAAATCGCCGAAGGCGGAATCTCGGGGAGAACTTCGCTCAGAATGACGCGTGTATACGGAGGTTTTAATGGAAATACAGAATAAGATAAATAAGCCCGACAGAACGGTGCTCGTCGGTATAGTCACGCAAAAGGAAACGCAGGAAATGCTCGATAAGAGCATGGACGAGCTTGAACGCCTCTTGGAGACGGCAGGCGGCGAGTGCGTGGCAAGACTTACGCAGAGCAAGGAGTCGCCCGACGTGCGTACGGTCATCGGTAGCGGTAAGGCGGCGGAGCTCGCGTATCTGTGTGCGACAAATGACGTAACGCTCGTGGTGTTTGACTGCGAGATGTCGCCCTCACAGATAAGAAATCTTGAAAATATACTTGGCGACGAGGTCAGAGTAATAGACCGTTCCATGCTTATACTTGATATTTTCGCGCTTCACGCGGTAACGGGAGAGGGAAAGCTTCAGGTTGAGCTTGCTCAGCTTAAATATACCGCCCCCAGACTTATGGGACGCGGAGTTGAGCTGTCAAGACTCGGCGGCGGAATAGGTACGCGAGGCCCGGGTGAGTCCAAGCTTGAAACTGACCGTCGACATCTTCAGCGCAGAGTCCACGCGCTTGAAGCGCAGATAGCCGAGATGGATAAGAACCGCAAGACCATGCGTGCCTCTCGTGATAAGAGCGGCATTCCCGAGGTGGCTATCGTGGGATATACCAACGCGGGTAAATCCACGCTTCTCAATAGACTTACCGACGCGGGAATTCTCGCGGAGGATAAGCTGTTCGCGACGCTTGATCCCACCACAAGAAAGTTTTATCTGCCCTGCGGCGAGCCCGTGCTGCTCACGGATACCGTAGGATTTATCAATAAGCTGCCCCACCACCTTGTCAGAGCCTTCCGCTCAACTCTTGAGGAGGCTTGCAACGCGGATATATTGATGATAATCGTTGACGCGTCGGATGAAAATTTCCGAGATCAGCTCAGAGTTACAGAGGATCTGCTTTGTGAGCTCGGAGCGGCTGATAAGCCTACGCTTTACGTCTTTAATAAGTGCGATAAGGGTATGGCAGAGACCCCCGCGGTCGGGCGTGAGGCGGCGGACAACGTCGCGTTTATCTCGGCGCTCACAGGTCAGGGAGTTGATCGAATGGTGTCGCTGCTCGAGTCGATGGTGCTCTCGGATAAACGCAGAGTGACCTATCTTATCCCCAACAGCGAGGCAGGCGCACTCAATACGCTTTATAAAAACGCGACCGTTGAGAACGTCGAATACGGAGCTGAGGGTATGACCGTCACCGTCCTTGCCGATGCTCGCATCCGCGGAATGATGCGCAAATACGCCCTCGACGACCCCGAACCTCGCGAAGATTGGGAATAACTTAGGACGTTGCCCTAAGAACCCACTTACTTTTTTGAGAAAAAAGTAAGCAAAAAAGATTTTACGCTTTTTTGAAAAAAAGCTTAGCAAAAAACTTCCTGAAAATAAGGATTAAAATATTATTTGTGGAGTATCCGTATACGTTTCGGGTACTCCACCAATTTCATTTTATCCATATCTGAATTGTAGGGGGCGACGTCCCCGACGCCCCATTCTCACGCAAAAAAAGTAGGCAAAAAAGCTTCCTGAAAATAAGGATTAAAATATTATTGGTGGAGTATCCGTATACGTTTCGGGTACTCCACCAATTTTGGTATATTCATTTTTCAATAGTAGGGACAGGCGTCCTCGACTGTCCGCGTGGGCATAAAGTAACATTTACACCCGATGGACAGACGAGGACGCCTGTCCCTACAAATATGTATTATTATTCATTCGTAGGGGCGACCATTGGTCGTCCTGGGTTGAATTTCAAAATGGGCGGATAATGGAATCCGTCTCTACGACTCCGTATGCCGTTACGCCGTAGGGGAGGATATCATCCTCCCGCTATTTCCAGAATGAAAACCCTACACAGCATTTTTTCGAAATTACTTGACAAATTTCGCCCATTATATTATAATCATAGTACATTAAAAAGTACAGAAAAGGAGATTTGTAATGTCACAACTCCCCGAAAAATTCACAACTCTGAGTCGGGAATCCTACGTCGAGTTTGAAGAAAAAAAGTCACTTTTCATAGGCAGAGCTTTGCGCGTAGACAGCGAGGAAGAAGCTCTCGCTTTTATAAAGCAGATAAAGAAACAACACGCGGACGCGACTCATAACGTGTTCGCTTATTCAATAAACGGCGGAATTCTCGCGCGCTATTCCGATGACGGAGAGCCGCAGGGAACTTCGGGTATGCCCACACTTGATGCCATCAGAAAAGGCGGCGTTGATAACGCTTGCGTTGTTATCACAAGATATTTCGGCGGCACGCTTCTCGGTGCGGGCGGACTCGTCCGTGCGTATTCGCATACGGCGTCCCTGGCGCTTGAGGCGGCAGGCATCGTGACCTACGAGCCGTACTCCGAGTACGAATTGCGTTGCGGTTATTCCGAGTATCAGAAATACAGCGCGTATTTTTCCGATATGGGCGTGCTTGTGGATGATACCGTTTACGAAGCGGACGTCACAGTGCGTTTTGCACTTAAACGCTCGATGGCTGAGACGGTACGTGCAAAGATCGTGGAAATGAGTTACGGCAGGGATATCCCCGAGCTCGTTGGTGAACGGTATGATTACAGATAAAAAATTTCTTATAATATCAGGCTGTGTGATTCTTGCCGTGCTTCTGGTGATCGGACTCGGCTTTTGCCATAAATCCGACGATGATTTTTCGGCACTTGACCTGCTTGGAGGCAGCGACGGTGATAACGACGTCACAGTCGGATATTACCGCATAGTCCTGTCAGGCGCTTGCAGTCCCGAGGTGGCGGATGCCGCAAGGGAATTGCAAACGGCAATTGAGGAAATAACAGGCGTCGATTGCGGAGTAACGTACGATTCAAGGGAAGCTCCAAACCGTACCGATGCCGTGGAAATACTCATAGGTAATACGACTCGCAATTCAAGCGCGATCGCACTTGAGGGCTTGCGGACGAACGATTACGTTTGTAAGTGGATAAACGGCTCGTTGGTTATCGGCGGGCTCTCAAATTCGGCAACTTTTGCAGCGCTCGAAAGATTTACAAATGAAGTATTGCCCTCTGCAACCCCGTCAGAGCTAATGACTCCCGAGCTCGAGTTTTCTTATTATCACGATTACGGTATAGATAGTATAAAGCTTTGCGGCTTTGAAATTTCCGATTATTCTGTCGTCTGCAACGCACAAACTCTTGAATACGCGCGTATCTTAGCGGATAGCGTCGCACAAACTGCGGGATATTATCTCGAGCTCAGACAGGGAACTCCTCGGGATTTTTCGAAAGAAATAGTGTTCGCCACCGATGAAACCGCAGACGGCGCGGCGTACGTCGAATGCAACGGAGAGGACGTCATAATCAAAGCAAAGGACGCCTACGGAGTGTCCGTGGCATTTGCCGAGCTTTACGGAAAACTTTTTGGCGGTATTTCTCAAAGCGTCAACCTTTCACTGCCTGGGCAAACGACTTACCCGTATAGCTCTCCAAATATACGCGTCTTGAGCGTTCTGAGTGAGATAGGCATTTCCGAGGATAACTTGGCGGCGATAAACGATGCTATTTCGTATATCAAGCAGAATGCCGCTGACGTAGTTGCGTTCGGCAATATAGATCCCGGCGTGTTGGATATGATAATGACCTGCTTGCCGTTGGATTATAAAATAGCGATGCAGCTGAATCTTGAGAAAGGCGTTGTGGCGGTGATATACCGCGATGGAACCGTCTCTGCCGATCTTGAAAAGATCGAGTCGGACGGACTTGCACTGATAAAGCTTGATATCAGGCACGAGCTTAGCGGTGAAAAATATCAATCCCTGATAGTTTCGGGTGCTTCGTCTGTAAACGCCGCCGAGGTGTCGGCGACTATCGCGCAAAACGTAAGCGACGTAAATAATACCTTCGTGCTGTTGACGCTGCCCGACTCTGAAAGCTACGCTTCGGGATTTGAAGTCCCAAATATGACCGAAAAATATAATTCTTCCATTTATGTGGGAGCGGTTGTTCGAAGAGTGGCGCTTTTGCACGGAGAAAATATAAAGAGCGGCACGGTATCAGCCGACTCCAATAACATCGGAACTGCCGCGTTTGTCAGCGTCACGCTTGATAAGCCCTATTGCGACGCTTACTTAAAAAATATTAAACAGTGATATATTTTCGTGACGGGTGACGTCACAGAAAAAGTTTTGTAAGAGAGCGCAGTTGCGGCGTACGTCAATGTCACTGCCGCTTTCTATGGCGTAGCCAAGTCGCGTTATATATTCCGTGACGTGATCGATCTCTTCAAACCCCACGGATACCGAGAAAAAATTTTTGTGGCGCGCCCACGTATTCTCAAGTTCTTTAAAAGCCTTGTCGTCGGATAGGTTTTGACCGATACCGTCAACAAGGCTTTTCATTTGCTCGGTGACGGTGGAAATATATACCGCGTTTGCAATGACGCTGACCGTCAGTATCAGAGTCAGCGAAAGAGAAATGATAAAAGCCTTCATATTGTTTCCTTTTTATATATAATACGTTCCTCTCCATTGTCACTTATCATCATCAGATATACGTCGGCGGGCGTTTTCTTCAAAGCACTCAATTTTTTGATAAGCTTCTCACGGGTAAGACCTACCTCGTCAAGCCCGTGCAGATTTATACAGCCGTTGTCAATAACTATGTGGAATATTCCACGCTCCTCGGAGACGACACTTAGTTGCTCACAGGTGGGAGTGGCGTATTTGGTTTTTGGAATGATGGTGATCTTGCCGTTCTTTTCAAGTATGGCGTAAAGTATCTCGTCCACGTCAACGTAGCCGTTTTGTCTCAGCTCACTTATCAGCTCGTCGGCGGATATTCGGGATTCTATCATGGCGCTGCGGCAGAATACTCCGTTCTTTATGAGGGTGGACGGTCGGGCGGTAAAGAGGTTTTTTATCTTTGGAAAAAGCACGGTCAGAATAGACGAGGTTATCTCAAGCGTTATCAGTAGTATAATGGGAATGATCGCGCGGGAAAAAGGAAGGTCGTAGTCGGTTATCGGCAGAGACGCGATTTCCGAGATGAGAAGCGTTGTAACGAGATCCGATACCTCAAGCTCTCCTATTTGTCGCTTGCCCATAAGGCGCATAGCGAATATCATAATGACGTAAACTAATAAAGTACGCAGAAAAATTGTAACCATTGTCCACCTCGGCAGAGAAAGTTGGTATTATTATTTGTGCAAAGGCACGAAAGAATACAAAAGGCGAAAAAAATAGAAAAAAATTTCAAAAAAGGTATTGACAATTAAAAAGTCATGTGGTATAATAGTCAAGCTGTCACGAAAGGTGGCGGCAACGGTCATTGAAAATTGAACAACAAGAGAGAAGTACAAAGCATATAAAAAAGTGCAAGTGCAAAATCTCGTCGAAAGAGTTATATATACTCAACAAAGTAAAAGAAGCTAAGAAAGAATAGCTCGAAAG
>JBGVPV010000074.1:0-104360 GCA_045127215.1 Eubacteriales bacterium
AACTCGTTACCGGGAACGGATATATTATCAAGCCCCTGAGTGCTGATATAGTAATCCTTACTCCAGGCATAATGCGTACTAATAGGTGGAACTCGCCATCGCAGACCCGAGTCAAAACAAAAATATTTGACGGTTTTAGTCCGATGCATCCTCCCGTTTCTAAGAACCCCATGTCTATGAGGCTCATAAATGATCTCCTCGCTTATATGAGAAAAGCGCACGAGTGATACGGAAATATCCGCGCGACTTATGGCTGACGTTATTGCATTTCTACGAGTTACGTACTCACGGTATTCCTTTGCAAATCGCACCGCGTGATATGCCGCGACACATAAAAACACCACAGCTAACAACCAAATTTTATAGTGCACTCCAACCCAGACCGCCGCAATACCAAAGCCGAAAGCATACGTACCGCGCCAGTTTAACTTATTGGATATCTGCTCCTTGGCAATGATATTCAGATCCTGAACTATATTGAAGCTTAAAAGTCTTTCTCTTTCCACCCGAGTAGCTCCTTTGTTATGGAAAATAATAGTATAAATAAGTATAGCATAAATGGGCCGTGATGTCAAGGAGAATTGCTGTTAAAAGGCTCTTCACAACTTGCCGCAAGGCAGATTTCATCGCGCAGCGATTTCATCCACCGCAGGTGGATTTATTCCGAGTAAGCGGATTTAATTGAAAAAGACTCGGGGGCGCATAAGTTGCCGAGTCTTTTTCCGTCCTGCCTTGAGGGATTCTTCTTGCTTTTTGCGAAACATTTTTCATTTTTTCTTTTGTAATGTTTCGCAAAAAGCTTCGGTCACCGTAATCAAAACAATTCACTGGATTGTTTTGATTACTGCTTCGAATCCCTCGTCAGAAAGCACGGCAGACAAAAGGGTCTACCCGATTGGGTAGACCCTTTTGTCTGGCGTGCCTTGAGGGATTCGAACCCCCGACCTACTGCTTAGAAGGCAGTTGCTCTATCCGACTGAGCTAAAGGCACATACCTTATAAATGGCGCACCGTGATGCGCCATTTTTTATTGGAGCGAGTGATGGGAATCGAACCCACGCGACCAGCTTGGAAGGCTGGGATTCTACCATTGAACTACACTCGCATATTTGCTGTCCTCTCAAGAACGCCCTAATATAATACCACAAAGAACTCGGTTTGTCAATAGCAAAATTAAATTTTTTTATTTTTTTTGCTATGCTATTGCTTAAAATAATTTTATATGTTAAAATAATGTGTGATAAATCAAAATCATTACACGACAAAAGGACTTTGATATGAGAAAGAAAAAAGCTTCTCTTTCGGCGCTTCTGACGCCTGAGTATATGTTTGACTCATACCGCGACGTGACTCCCGAATTCCTGACCTCTCTTGGTATCAAGGCGTTGCTTATCGATATTGACAACACCCTTGCACCTTACGAGAAGGCAGAGCCCGACGAGGATATAATCGCTTGGTTTGCCGCACTCGACAAAGCGGGAATAAAGGCGGCGCTTATCTCCAACAACCATCCTCCGCGAGTTGAGCTTTTCAACAAAAAGCTGGGTATCGACGCCTACCCCGACAGTGGAAAACCCAAGAGCAAAACGCTCATCAGGGCGATGGAGAAAATAGGTGTAACGACCGCAAACACCGCAGGCCTTGGCGATCAGCTGCTGACTGACACGCTCGCCGTTCACCGCCTCGGAATGATATCCATCATCGTACCGCCCATCAAGGACAAAGCAAACGCGTTCTTCAAGTCAAAGCGACTGCTTGAGCGCCCCTACGTAAGAAAATACAGAAAGACTCACGACATTGACGTCGAGATCGGCTCTTTGTCGGAAAGGACTTGGAAAAAATGATAAAAGTAAATACACCAACCTTCGGACCGGGTGGAAACAGCGACGCCTTCAAGGCAGCGGGTAAAAAATCCACCGTACAAGCTCCCGAATGGATACGCTCCATCGGGCTTGACGCCTACGAATTTGAAGCAGGCAGAGGAGTAAACGCGAGCGAGGACGTGCTCCGTGCTATCGGTGCGGAAGCACAAAAGCACGGTATTCTTATGTCGCTTCACGCGCCTTACTTCATTTCCCTTTCAAGCGTTGAAGAGGAAAAGCGCACCAACAGCATAAACTATATAACCCGCTCCCTTCGCGCATCCGAGCTGCTCGGCGCTGACACAATAGTAATTCACACGGGAAGTGCGTCAAAGATCACACGCGCTGAAGCTATGGATCTCGCACGAGATACGCTCGAGCGTAATCTTGAAATAAACGGCGACACGGATATCCGCATGGGACTTGAGACCATGGGAAAGATAAATCAGCTCGGCACGCTTGAAGAGGTCATCGAGCTTTGCAAGATCTCCCCGAAATACTGCCCCATAGTCGATTTTGGTCATCTTAACGCGCGACACCTCGGCTCTCACTTCCCCGACCGCGACAGCTATCGCAGGGTATTTGACAGCATTGGCACGGCGCTTGGTGACGATTACGCAAAATATCTGCACTGCCACTTCTCAAAGATAGAATACACGCAAATGGGCGAGAAGAAGCATCTTACCTTTGCGGACACGGTCTACGGCCCCGACTTCGAGCCGCTTGCCGAGGCGATAATCGCCGAGGGCGTATGCCCCCGAATAATATGCGAGTCCGACGGCACTATGTCCGACGACGCACTTGCTATGAAACAAATCTGGTTAAATTTATTGGAGGAATAAAAAATGACACAGCTTGAAAGATTTCAGAAGGCTCTGAAGGAAAACGGCGCAAAATGCGCGCTTATCTCATCCGAGCTTAACATACGCTATCTCTGCGGTTTCAACTACACCGACGGTTATCTGCTCATATCCACCGACCGCGCGTATCTTATCACCGACTTCCGCTACATCGAGGCGGCTCGCGCGGCTGTTAAGAACTTTGAGATAATTATGCCTCGCGGCAATATGCTAAATGAAATTTACGGTCTTTTAAAGGCAAACGAAGTTACCACTCTTCTCGTAGAGGAGGACGAGCTCTCCCTTGCCGCTCACAAGCGTCTGTCAGGCGTATTTGAGGGCGTTGAGCTTGTTGCGGGCGCATCCGTAATACTCAAAAACAACAGAGAGATAAAGCTCGCGTACGAGCTTGATATTATCGACCGCGCTCAGCATATCACCGACGCGGCATTCGACCACATTCTCGGCTACATCACCCCCGAGCGCACCGAGCTTGACGTAGCGCTTGAGCTTGAATTCTTTATGAGAAAAATGGGCGCTGAGGGACTTGCATTTGAAACTATCGCGGTATCGGGTAAGGCATCATCCCTGCCCCACGGAGTTCCCTCTGCAGAAAAACTCTCTCAGGGATTTTTAACTATGGATTTCGGTGCAAAGTACGAGGGCTACTGCTCCGATATGACGCGTACGGTCGTTCTCGGACGCGCTGACGACGAGATGAAAAAGGTATATAACACCGTTCTCACGGCTCAGAAGACAGCTCTTGAGGCACTTCACGGGGGTATCGTTTGCAGAGAGGCAGACAAGATAGCGAGAGATATCATCACAGAAGCCGGATACGGTGAGAATTTCGGACACTCCCTCGGACACGGCGTTGGAATGTTCATTCACGAGTCGCCGAGACTTGCAAGCGGTGCTCCCGAAAGCTCGGTTCTCTGCCGCGGTAACGTGGTAACCGTTGAGCCCGGCATTTATCTCGAGGGCAAATACGGCTGCCGTATCGAAGACATGGTTGCCATCGACCTTGACGGCAGCGTACGCAACTTCACAAAGAGCCCCAAGGACCTTATCGAACTTTGAAACTAATATAAAAATGCTCGGAACTTGCTGAAAATCGCGAAGAGCAATCAAATAAAAATCAGCAGAGCGATTGTTTTCTCTGCCGATTTTTATTTCAGTGAAAATGGGGAATAAATAAATGGACGATAATAAAAAAATTCCAAAAAGGAAGCATCCTCGACTCAACAATTATGATTATAGTTCTGCAGGCGCATATTTTATTACAATATGCACTCAAAACAGACAATGTATCTTATCTCACACCGTAGGGCGGGGGCTTGCTCCCGCCGAAACAAACAAATTAAAATATACTTTGTTTGGGGAAATTGCAGAAAAGCAATTATTACTTCTTGAAAATCGTTATTCTTACCTGTCGATTGGTGAATACATTATTATGCCGAACCATATTCACGCCATTTTAATTTTGAATAGCGAAACGGCGGGAGCAAGCCCCCGCCCTACAGTAACGGATATAATCTGCGCCTATAAATCATTAACAACAAAAGAATGTAAAAATAATGGATTTAAAGGAACGCTATTTCAAACATCATTTTATGAGCATATTATTCGTAATCGTGACGATTATAATGAAAGCGTAAAATACATTCGCGAAAATCCTATGCGATGGTACTATGATGAATTATACACGGAACAATAAATATATTCTTATTATCTCATGCTTGAATATTCAAATTAAATGTTCACTACAAATTACCGTCACAAATAACATAAAGAAAGAGAGTCAATTATGAATATACATATCAGAAAGTTAACTGTGGAATTATTAGACGATTGGCTGAATTATTTTGATAACGATGCTTTTTCAGATAATGATAAATGGTGCGGATGTTACTGTATGTGCTATCATTGGAACAAATCATTACAAAAAAAGCGTCCATGGAATTGCGACAAATCTTGTGCGGAATTCAATAGACAACAGGCGATTGATTTCATAACAGACGGACGCATGCAAGGATATTTAGCTTACATCGATGATAGGGTTGTCGGATGGTGTAATTCAAATAATAAAACGGCTTATGATAACGTAAATTTTAATTTTGCCGAAGACGTTCCTGATAATGGAGAAAAAATTAAATCTATCGTTTGCTTTTCCGTTATGCGTGAATATCGTGGCAACGGTATTGCTACGGCGTTACTTGAATATATATGTCAAGATGCCAAAGCAGATGGGTATGCACTTATAGAAGCATATCCATTCAAGAACAATAAATACCACGCTTATCACGGTCCTTTATCACTGTACGTTAAAAATGGATTTGAAATTCATAGTCAAATCGAAGAATGTACAGTTTGCAGAAAAATTCTCTAATTTTATTTACAACTTGCTATAACAAGCCCCGACAGATTTTCAAAAACTGTCGGGGTATCTTCATAATTCGATTAAAATATTATCTCACTCTCACCGCCGACGGTATTCAGTCTACCGTCAAGAATATCCCCCTCGGTGAATTTTGAGAGATATACGTGAGAGCCGACGCCGTCGTCGATCGCATACACGGCGTATATAACGTCACCGCAAATGCAGATGTCGGGCGCGCTCACCTTACCGTTTCCGTCATAAAACGGCATCAGCCCCTCAAACGATCTGCCGTGATCCTTTGACAGCATTGCAGTAAGCACCCTGTGATGTGTATTCAAAAGATGTACTGTGTTGATAAGGAGAAGATTGCCACTTGACAGAACAGCCACGGCAAATCTCGAATCATAGTCTCCGTATCCGCTGTCCTTGACTGCGGGAAACGTAGCCGCCCCGTCGGACGAAGTATGTCTCTCAATTCCGTACGGCACTCTGAGATATGACTCTATCTTTCCGTTATTCTCCACAAGGCACATAACGTCGTGAACGGAAGTATTGCCGTAAAGCTTATTACATATTTTTATTCCCTCATCGGTCAGCTTGCCGATATACGCGCCGCGCTTTCGGTCACCCTCAACGCGTGTCTTGGTCTCTTTTATACTGACTCCCGAGCCGAAAAGATAAGTACCGTCCGAGCAGATTGTCGGGCGCGCGATAAGCGTACCCAGAGGGGTATCGGTGACCTCTCCAAACACAAGGCACTCCGCGTCAGCGTTCTCACACACGCAATATTTTGTGCACGCCTCGGGAAGAACCGACCACATCACCCACAGTCTGTTCTCAGGATCTATCCACACTCTTGCATTTTCAATAAAGCTTCCCTCGCCCACCTCAATGTTTACGGCTATCTTATCAAAGACATCACCGTCGGCATACGCGACCTTGGCTCTGAGCGCTCCGTCATCCGTCTTTCCGCAAAGATATGACACGAACACGCGCCCCCCTCGACTAACGGCAACGGTGGGGAGAGATTTACCCGAGCAAGAGAGCTCCTTTTCACTTATTTTTCTGTTTTCAAGAGTAAACATATCAAATTAAAACCTCATCATAGACGATTTTTATTACAGGTCTATTTTATCATATCAAGTAAGGTTTTTCAATAGAATTTGTAAAAATACAAAAAAATTACTCGAAAGCTATTGCTCATTCTGAAGATAAATGTTATAATAATTATGTATTGCATTTTTATCATCAAAACTTTTTGGAGGTTATTATGAATATATCCGCAACTAAAAAAAGCATAATCGAGGGCGCAATTGACGCCACCCTTACATACGTATACGGCGAGGCGGCTCTCGCGTATCAGAAAAAGAGATATCTTGACGCGATAGACGCGTTTGAGGCGATCTACGGCGAGCAAGAGATCTCCCTTTACACCGTTGCAGGCAGAAGTGAGCTTTCCGGCAACCACACCGACCACAATCACGGCTGTGTAATAGCCGCATCCATAGACCTTGACGTTATTGCAGTAGCTTCCAAGCGCGACGACAACACCGTAAGAATCAAGAGCGAAGGATTCTCCGACGACACCATAGATCTTACTTCTTACACCACACCCAGAGAGGATGATTTCGGAACGTCAGGCTCTATCATCGCGGGTATGGCGGCAGGATTTCTCAAGAACGGTCACACTATAGGCGGCTTTGACGCCTACTGCACCTCAAACGTCCTCAAGGGCTCGGGACTTTCGTCCTCCGCCGCATTTGAGGATATGGTTGGAAATATCCTCAACTACTCCTACAATGACGGCAAGATCGACAACGTTGAGATCGCTATGATCGCGCAGTACGCCGAAAACGTATTCTTCGGTAAGCCCTGCGGACTTATGGATCAGGTGGCTTGCGCTGTCGGCGGTATAGTTGCTATTGATTTTGCAGATCCCAAGTCTCCCGTGATAGATAAGGTCGACTTTGATATGTCCGCGAACGGCTACAATCTCTGCATTGTAAACACGGGCGGCAACCACGCAGACCTCACCGATGATTACGCGGCAGTTCCCGCGGAGATGAAGTCGGTCGCAAAGCTCTTCGGCAAGGAAGTGCTCCGCGGCATCAGTGCTGACGAGCTGACGGCAAACGCGGCAAAGATCCGCGCAGAAGTCGGCGACAGAGCCCTGCTCCGCGCACTTCACTTCGTATCCGAGAATGACCGTGTGGCAAAGCAAAAAGCGGCACTTCTCGGCGGTGATCTTGACGCGTATTTCTCAAACGTTATCGCCTCGGGTCGCTCATCCTTCTGCTATCTGCAAAACGTATACACCACCAAAAACGTCTCCGAGCAGGGACTTTCCCTCGCGCTTTGTATTTCCGAGAGATTCCTCGCAGATAAGCGTGCGGCTTGGCGTGTTCACGGCGGTGGCTTTGCAGGAACTATCCAGTGCTACGTACCCACACAATACGTAGAGGAATACCGCACACTTATGGACGGCGTTTTCGGTGAGGGTACTTGCATAGTGCTCCGCATCCGTCCCGTTGGCGCTACAAAAATTCTTTGATCGGATTCCATACCAAAATGGCAAAAAGAAAACTCAAAAACCGTGTAGCTGATCAAGACAACTCCGCAGATAAGCAGACAGCCAAGGCAAACACGGCGCGCCTTACGGTAACCGCCGTCGTTACACTTGCCGTATTCTTTATATACCGCCTACTTATGAATACCCCTTACTTTCATATAGCCTTTATTGCGTATCTCGTGCTTGCCACGGCGGCGATCCTCGGATACGTTATATACAACCGCGGCTTTTCCCGTAGGGGAATTACTGTGGATATGCTGCCCAATGACTGGAGTGAGGACAAAAAGCGTGAATTTATAGAGGACGGCGAGCGCCGTATCAAGAGATCACGCCCCCTGCTCATTATGGTAATTGCATTTGTGTTTACCTTTGCGATCGATATAATAGAGCTTTACACGATACCTCTTATCACGGAGCTGCTTACAAAATGAGAAAATACAGATTTGCAACTTTATACTCAGGCTCTGAGGGCAACTGCACGTTTATCTGCTCGGGTAACACCTCTATACTCATAGACGCGGGTAAAAGCGCGAGAACATTGTGTGCGCGCCTGTCTGAGATAGGATCGGACATCAAGAATATTTCAGCAATATTTATAACTCACGAGCACACCGATCACATCTCAGCTCTTGAAACTCTTTCAAAAAAATATCATATCCCGATACATATCACGGACAAATCGGCAACCAAATTTGACCGCACCCCCGACGCCGCCGTGCATTCCTGCCTTGTGCGTCACGACACGGTGTTTTGTCAGACGGTCGGTGACATAACCGTACGCTCCTTCCCCACCCCTCACGACAGTATGATGAGCGTGGGATACCGCGTATCCTTTGAGGCTGACGGTCAAAAGCATATTTGGGGCGTAGCAACGGATATCGGACACGTAACAAGCCAAATACGCGATGGGCTTGATGGCTGTGAGGCTGTCGTGCTTGAATCAAATCACGACGAACAAATACTGATCGACGGTACTTACCCACGCGAGCTGAAGATGCGAATACTCTCGGAGCGCGGTCACCTTTCAAATCGCGATAGCGCCGAGCTTGCCGCAGCCCTTGCGCGAGGCGGGTGTAAGAGCTTTATACTCGCCCACCTGAGTCGCGAGAACAACGAGCCGTGCCTTGCATACGAGGCGGCAGTTAATGAGATCGCAGACCGCTCTGTGCGCGTACGCGTGGCGTCTGCCGACGCACCGTGCGAATTATGCTTTGATTTTGCGGAGGTTTAAATCGATATGGTAAACGTAAAAATAATATCGGTCGGTAACTTAAAAGAAGCATATCTACGCGATGCCGCCGCTGAATACGAAAAGCGACTTGGAGGCTTTTGCCGTTTTTCCTCGGTATGCTTAAAGGAAGAAAAAGTACCCGATTCCCCCTCACAAAGCGAGATAGATGCGGCTCTCAAAAAGGAAGCCGAAAAGATACTCGAACAGCTCCCCAAAAGAGCTTACAAGATCGCTATGTGCGTCGAGGGAGTACAGCTCTCCTCCGAGGAGCTGGCAAAAAAGATAGACTCCGCAAGCGCCACCCACGGCGAGATCTGCCTTGTTATCGGCAGCTCACACGGACTTGATCCGAGCGTAAAGCAGGCGTGTGACGCGCGGCTTTCCATATCCAAGCTGACCTTCCCCCACCAGCTCATGCGTGTAATTTTGCTTGAAGCGGTATATCGGGCGTTCAATATCATCAAGGGTACGCATTACCACAAATAACTAAAAAATCCAAAACAGCCTGCTTTTTTGGTTTTTTCCACAAAAATTCATTAACTTTTTTGTGAAAATCTCTTGAAATTTTCATTTTGTTATGATATAATATCGCGTGTCAAAAAAATATATACTAAAAATTATATACTATGAAAGGAGAACCAAAATGAAGAAGGTTATTTGCAAGGTTGAGTACGATACCGCTACATCCGAGATCGTAGAGAAGCGCACAAACGGCTACTTTGGCGATCCCGCAGGTTATGAGGAGACTCTTTATAAGACTGCTGACGGCAAGTATTTCCTTTACGTAAACGGTGGCGCTGAGTCCATCTACGCTGAGGAGAACATCAAGAGAATGTCTGCTGCAAAGGCAAACGAGTGGCTTGAGAATAAGTAATAAAAAACGGGTGAACCGCATGCGGCTCACCCTTTTTTATGGTTTTTTGCACCACTTACGCCACAAAAGTGCCCTCAAAAAAATATTTTTCCCCACCGTATTGACAAGTATTTACAATTATGATATATTAAACACGTAACTTTAACGTATTATAGGAGAAAACCGCCATGAAATTTATCAAAAATCTTTTACCGTTATTGCTCGCCCTTTCGCTGTTCTTATGCAGCTGTGAACTGATAGCCACTATCAAAGGGGCTTTCGGTAACGATCAAAGCAACACTACCGATACAAATGACACAAATAACGACAAGGTCATAGCAGAAGGCGGTAAAGACTACACCGAGCTTGACTGCCGCGTACCCGAGGCATATTCTCCGAAAACCTTTGCAATTACACAAAAACGCCACTCGCTCACTCTTGACCTCCCGTCCGGCTGGACCTTCTCAAAAAATTCCGACGGCGGATACGATATACTTCGTGACGGCACAAAAATAGGAAACGTCAGCTACGGTGAGATCGAAGACGATGAATGGATCTCCGTCAAGAAAAAGACCGTTCCCGCCGCACTCTACGGAGTAAAATACAGCATTGAAAAATATCTTTACAAGATAGAGACCTTCCGTCACAGCTTTGAATACTCCTACACCGAGGATCTTTGTGAGATGACGGTAACGCTGACGGTGGAATACGAGGAGCTTGACGAGGGGACTGTCGAAAAGCTTTTATACGATTCGACTCTTAAATCACTGACCACCGAGACGAATATCGGCGCGCTTTTGGATATACCTCAAAACAGACCCGTGGTATTTATCGGAAACAGCTTTATAGGCTCGTCGCAGGTAGCTACGATCTTTAAAGAAATGGTCAAAAAAGAGGGCAAATCCCTCACCGTCACAACGCGTTCCTACGGTGGCGCTCAGCTCTCTGACTTTGCCTATAACTCTGCACTCGTAAGAGAAATAAGCAGCGGAGCCTTCGGTACCGTATTCCTCTGCGGTTTTTACGGCTATTCACAGGTAGATATGGATGTAATAGTTAACGCTTGCAAGCAAGGAAACGCGACACTCGCGGTCTTCCCCGCACACAACGAAAACAGCACCTCTATTCGCATAGTAAAAATGCAATACCCCGAGCTCGCTCATATCAATTGGAAGGCTGAGATAGACGCACTGATAGCAAACGGCGTCGATCCGCTTGATATGTACGTTGAGGACGCCCATCACCACAGCACCACGCTTGCGGGATACGTCGGCGCTCAAATGGCTTACAGAGCGATTTTTGGCGAGATCCCCACAAAACAGCTCTCCGATACGATATCCACAAGCTACGTAAAATCAAAGCTTGGCGATTATGTAGAGCGCGGATTCGTTTACACGGAATCCTTTGACGGAATACTCTTCATTGATTAAAGTTTAAGGAGAATCTCATGATCTCATTTGAAAGCGATTACATACAGGGCGCGCACCCCGCAATACTCGAAAGCCTTTGCAAAACAAATATGCAAGCCCTTTCAGGCTACGGCGAGGACGAATATTGCGACAGCGCAAAGAAAAAGATAGCCGAGGCTTGCGGCATTGATACCGCAGAGGTTCAGCTACTCGTTGGCGGTACGCAGACAAACCAGATAGTTATCGCCTCAATGCTTCGTCTCTGGGAGGGAGTTCTGGCGGCAAATACGGGGCACATAAACGCCCACGAGGCAGGCGCCATCGAATACACGGGGCACAAGGTGCTCGCGCTCCCCAACTATAACGGCAAGATAAGCGCGGAGGATCTTAGCACGTATCTGCGTGACTTTTACGCCGACGCAAACCACACTCACGCGGTCTTTCCCGGTATGGTATATATCTCCCACCCCACCGAATACGGCACGCTTTACACAAAATCTGAGCTTGAAGCTATCAGCGCGATCTGCCGCGAGTACGGCATTCCCCTTTTCCTTGACGGCGCGCGACTCGGCTACGGTCTTATGAGTGACGGCACAGACGTGACGCTTACTGATATCGCAAAGCTGTGCGACGTATTTTACCTAGGTGGTACCAAGGTCGGCGCACTCTGCGGCGAGGCGGTGGTATTTACGAAGAACAATATGCCAAAGAATTTTGTCAGCACGGTAAAGCAGCACGGCGCGCTTCTTGCCAAGGGCAGACTGCTGGGAGTTCAGTTTGACACGCTTTTTACCGACGGGCTTTATTTTAAGATAAGCGCAAATGCAATCGGAGCGGCAAACCGAATGAGAAATATTTTTGAGCAAAAGGGCTATGAATTTTTCATCAAAACCACCACAAATCAGGTGTTTATAGTGCTTGAAAACTCCAAGATGGAAGAGCTTGCAAAGAACGTGCGCTTCAGCTTTTGGGAAAAGGCAGACGACACTCACACCGTGGTGCGCTTTGCAACAAGCTGGGCGACAACCAAGGAAAATCTTGACGAGCTTGAAGCGTTGCTTTGATATATCAAAAAACGGACAGGTTTTGCCCAGCTTTCCATAAGGAAGTTATCGTAGGGGCGACCATTGGTCGCCCGCGGGCGTTCGATGAACGCCCCTACAAACGAATTTCGGCAGAGATATTGTTTTCTCTGCCGATTTGTGTTATAATGGGGTTAACAAAAGCCTCCCTTGTGTAAAGGGAGGTGGCAGCCGAAGGCTGACGGAGGGATTGTAAAAAAGTCATAAATAGCAGGAAACAATCCCTCAGTCGCTAACGCGACAGCTCCCTTTACACAAGGGAGCCTCTGGACGCGCTCGCGCCACTTTAAGGGTACGGGCTTTGCCCTATGCCTTTGTAATACAAAGGCGAAACTGGCGATAAAACAGAAAGGAATTTATCTATGAAAAACCAATACAAAATCACAAAAGATTTAATGAAAACATGGGCAAAGGAATACCATTTGCACGGTGCTGCGAATGTAATATTATTTATTCTATGGTGCATATTTGGCATTTCCTGTGTAGTAGTATTAATTTTATCCGTCTTGCTACGCAAGGGGTGGGTGGATATCTATATATTTGCGCTTTTTTCCTTCGTTGCTTTTTTCAAGTTGTTTCTTTCTCGTTTCTTCGTTTGGTCAAAAAGATATAAGCTGTATTCGACTACATATGGTGTTTCCGAATGGATACGTACCACTGAATTTTTGGATGATGAAATCATTCTTACAGATCATACTTCAGTCAGCAAATTAAAATACAGCAATATTGAGAAAATAAAAGAAAAAGGCAATGTTGTTATGATATTTATGAATAATAATATGGCCTTAAGGTTGTATAAAGATGCTTTTGTAGAAGGCTCTTGGGAAGAATGTAAAGATAAAATCAATTCAATGACAAAATAAGATAACCCCGACAGACTTTTTGAAAATCTGTCGGGGTTCTATTTGTTTTCTGCGGAGCAATTTTTTGCACTAACGGACAGTCGAGGACGCCTGTCCCTACAAGAAATATCCAAACTTCCTTACGAGAAGTCTGCCTTTACCTGCCCGTTTTTTTGCGCCAATATACTCCCCTCCGTACTCCGAGCAAAAGCTTTTTATCTTTTGGTCGTCACCGATTCCGACAAAGGAAGCACCTGCCACGTGTGCGAGCACCAGGGCGTGATAACGCATCGAGCATACTACCTCAGCCCCACGCATCAGCGCGACGATATCCGTCGCCCCAAAGGGATACGCGAGAATGCCGCCGAGGTCTTTACATAGCTTACGGCTGAGCGCGAGATCCTGAGCGGGATACATCACCGCAAAAATCGGCGTGACTCCCTCTCCACCGAGCTTTTTGGCGTATTCAAAAATACTTTTTCTGTACTCTTGCGCCGCATTTCCCATAACCGAAAACACGGCGAATCTCTTACCCTCAGCGAGTCCCAAACGCACCAAAACCTCACTCTCCCGCGCGTCAATATCTCCATACAGCCACGGCTCAAGAGCAAGATCACGCTCGGCACACACACCTGAAATTTCAACGCCGAATTCTCGGCACATCTCTTCTATCTTCTCCATTGAAGCGCCGTCGCGAATGCCGACGCGGTCACAGCATTTCAGCGTCTTTGCAACTGCCCTACGGCTTCTCTTACCCCTTATATCACCTATTCCGTTGCCCCACAGCTCCGTGCGTTTCCCGAAAAATTGCGCGTATTTCAAAAGCGCAAGATAATAAGCGAGTGAGCGGCGTGAGGTAGTGTTCTGTAATAGCGTTCCACCGCCGAACACCACCTTGTCCGCGCGTTTTATCGCACGCATAACTGCAAAGGGCGATGAACGCCTGACAAACTCCACGTGTGAGCCAAAAGCGCTGTTTTGGCGTGGACGCGCAAGCACGCGGACGGTATCTCCCAACGGCTCGGCTCGTCTTACAGCAGACTCCAGCATAAGCTCGTCTCCCATATTTCCAAAGCCGTAATAGCCGCAAAGCAACACACCGCCCTTTTGCCTGTCTTTTACCCGATAGGCGCTGTCCGCAAATGCTTTTTTATAAAAATTTTCGGTTTTTAGTGCCATTTTCTCGGTACTGTGATGCTCACAAACAAAGCCGCGCGCGGCACCTGAGAGCTGTGCCCTTTCCATGTCATTCATAAGAATAAGGCGCAAGAGGGCGTCAAATAATTCACCGTCAGTCAAAGAACGCTCTCCGCGACAGCAAAAATTACTGTACTCTCCCCTCTGCAAATTTTTCTCGTCAGCCACGCCTAAAAAGCCCTCGTCGCCGCAGATCACCGTAGGAATTCCACACGCCATCGCCTCAAGTGCCGCCCGCGACACGCCGACAAAAATATCACCGCGCGACAAAAAATCCAAGACGTTATCCACTCGTCCGACGGCGTCAACTATCCTCACACCCGTCCTTTTCTCTATCGCGTCCGCAAGGGCGAGGATATCGCAGAACGCATCACCGCCGCCCCCGATCACTATTCTTATCTGAGGGCACGCCTCAAAAAGCTGCTCGGCAATTCTGCAAAGCGAATACGCGGCGGCTGAACAATCCCCATCAATCCGACTCAGAAAGAGCACGGTAATACCGCTTTTTTTGCGTGAGCCGTTCAGACTTTCGGGGGAAAATTTTTTTATATCGATGCCGTTGTTTATCACACAAATATTTCTCTCACTCACACGCGGTGCGTTTTCCAAAAGATAAAAATAAAGGTCGCGGCTGACGGCTATCTGCCGCTCTCCCCACCGACAAGCACGCTTTAAGAATGAATTTATTTTAAAATGCGCGTGCGCCGTGCTTACAAAGCACACCCTTTTTCTGCGGCAAATACCGTCAGAGAGCATCGCGCTTATCCGAGTGTGCGCGTGGACTACGTCAAAGCCCTCGGATATCAGCCGACTTAACGCCCGTCTGTGCTTTAAAAGTGAGAGAGCGTCCTTTTTCTCAAGTGGGATATTTACGTGCCTTACGCCATTTTTTTCAAGACTCTTCACAAGCATTCCCCCGGCAGACGCCACGGAGATATCGTTGCCGAGACGGGCAAGCCCAACCGCCAGCTCCAGCACGTGCGTCTGCGCCCCTCCGCAATCCATATCCCGACATATCAATAGTATTTTCACCGTTCACACCTCACAATTATCCGTTTAAAAATCCCCTGTTCTAACATTTTTATCAAAAAAACTTCTTTTATTCAAAGATAATTTACAAAGTATTTTTTTGTATGAAAACAAATTGTATTATAATAATATTTTAGTGTTGTTTATTATTTATTTATTCCATATAAAAAAGGAGATGTTTTTCTTGATCAGAACACTACTCAAAAGCGTGCGCGAGTACAAGCTCCCGTCCTTGCTCGCGCCCCTGTTCATCGCGGGTGAAGTAATAGTGGAATGTATTATCCCCTTCACCACCGCAAAGCTTATCACCGCCATCGAGGACGGCTGTGATATCCCCACCATAGTGCGACACGGACTCGTGCTCATCATGCTCGCCATAATCTCACTTACCTGTGGCGCGCTCTCAGGACACTTTGCCGCGGTTGCATCTTGCGGATTTGCAAAAAATCTGCGTCACGACATCTACTCCTCGGTACAGAGCTTTTCGTTTGCAAACATTGATAAGTTCTCGACCTCGGGACTTGTGACAAGACTTACGACCGACGTTTCCAACGTACAGATGTCCTATATGATGATTATCAGAACGGCGATACGTTCCCCGTTCATGCTTCTGTTCTCGCTGTGTATGGCGCTTATCATAAGCCCTCGTATGTCGGTTGCGTTTGCGGTTATTATTCCCTTCCTCGCGATAGGACTGATATTCATAATAACCCACGCGCATCCCATTTTCAAGTCGGTATTTAAGAAGTACGATAACCTCAACGCATCCGTTCAGGAGAACGTTTCGGGTATGAGAGTAGTAAAGGCATACGTAAGAGAAAAGTTTGAGGTGGAAAAATTCTCAAAGGCGTCTGACGAGGTATGCAACGACTTCACCCGAGCAGAAAAGCTCATCGCGCTCAACTCGCCTCTGATGCAGTTCTGCTTCAACACGCTGATGCTCACAGTTTCCTTCTTCGGTTCAAGACTTATCATATCCTCTCAGGAGACCGATCTGCGTGTCGGCGAGCTTTCCTCACTTCTCACCTACGGTGCTCAGATACTTATGAGCCTTATGATGCTCTCTATGATCATAGTTACCATAACCATTTCCGTAGCATCTGCGGTCCGTATCGGAGAGGTGCTTCAGGAAAAGAGCACTATCACCGACCCCGAAAATCCCATCACCGAAATACGTGACGGCAGTATAGTATTTGACAACGTAAGCTTCAAGTACTCCGAGGGATCAAAGAAAAACTCCCTCTCGGGTATCAATCTCTCCATCGCCTCGGGCCAGACCGTTGGCATTATCGGCGGTACGGGTAGCGGAAAAACCACGCTTATCCAGCTCATCTCCCGTCTTTACGACACAAACGAGGGTTGCGTTACCGTCGGCGGTGAGGACGTAAGAAAATACGGGCTTGAAGCCCTCAGAAACGAGGTCTCCGTAGTCCTTCAGAAAAACGTTCTCTTCTCGGGAACTATCAAAGAAAATCTTCGTTGGGGTAACGCTAACGCCACCGACGAGGAAATGGAAAGAATATGCCGTCTGGCGCAGGCTGATGAATTTATCAAACAGCTCCCCGACGGATACGATACCTTTATCGAGCGAGGCGGAACTAACGTCTCGGGTGGACAAAAACAGCGTCTTTGTATTGCACGTGCGCTTCTCAAAAAGCCCAAGATACTTATCCTTGACGACTCAACGAGTGCCGTTGACACCAAGACCGACGCGCTTATACGCCGCGCGTTTGCCGAGGAGATCCCCGACACCACCAAGATAATCATCGCGCAGAGAATTTCCTCAGTTGAGTACGCTGACAAGATAGTAGTTATGGACGGCGGTCGCATTGAGTCCGTCGGAACTCACGACGAGCTTCTCCGGATAAGTCCCATATACCGCGAGGTATATGACTCCCAGGTGAAAGGAGGAAGTGACGATGAATAATAAAATGAATGACAAAATGGACGGCAAGATGGACGGCAAGATGGACGGCAAAATGGACGGCAAGATGGACGGCAAGATGCCTCCAAAAATGAGCAAAAAAGAAATGATGAAGATGAACGGCAATCACATTCCTCGTATCATCAAGATACTTTTTGCCGACTACAAGCCTCAGCTTTTGCTTGTGGCTGTTTGCATAGTGCTGACCTCACTTGCGTCAACCATCTCCAGCTTCTTCCTAAACACGTTTATCAACTACATCAACGAAGGCCTCGAATTCGGTCTTGACGCGGTAAGCCACAAGATACTTATCGCTATCTGTATAATGCTTTCAATATACGCTGTCGGTTGGGTGGCGTCCTTCATGCACACTCGTACCATGGCAATAGTCACTCAGGGCTTCATGAACAAGCTCCGCAAGCGTATGTTTGAAAAGATGCAGAGTCTTCCCCTGCGTTATTTTGACACGCACCAGCACGGAGATATAATGTCGTATTACACAAACGATATAGACACTCTCCGCGAGCTTATCTCAAGAACTATTCCTCAGCTCATCAGCTCCACCCTTATCCTCGTATTCCTTATCACCTCGATGCTTTATCTGAGCATCTGGATGGCGCTTATAGTCGCTTGCGCGACGGTTGCTATGGTAACCGTAACCAAGAAAATCGGCGGAAACAGCGCGAAAAACTTCATCAAGATGCAGAAATCCATCGCGCAGACCGAGGGCGTCGTCGAAGAGCTTATCAACGGTCAGAAGGTCGTTAAGGTATTCTGTCACGAAAAAGATAGCCAGGCGGACTTTGACCGCGTTAACGAGCAGCTCTGCGCTGACGCGACCCGCGCAAACCGCTTTGCAAATATTCTGATGCCTATTATGGCAAACATCGGTAATATCCTTTACGTTCTGGTAGCATTCCTCGGAGGACTTATGATAGTCAGCGGTAACGTTACAAACGTCTCCCTCTCAGGTCAGGCTATGGGAATCGCGGTAGTAGTTCCCTTCCTCAATATGACCCGTCAGTTCACCAACAACGTAAGTCAGTTCTCCATGCAGATAAACTCCATCGTCATGGCGATGGCAGGTGCTAAGAGAATCTTTGAGCTTCTTGATGAAGAGCCCGAGCAGGACGACGGATACGTTATGCTGGTTAACGCACGCGAGGAAAACGGCGAGATAGTTGAATGCACCGAAAGAACGGGAATCTGGGCGTGGAAGCACCCCCATGGCGACGGAACAGTTACCTACACGCGCCTTATGGGTGACGTCCGTATCGTTGATATGGACTTCGGCTACGTTCCCGAAAAGACCGTTCTCAAGAACATCACGCTTTACGCCGAGCCCGGTCAGAAGGTTGCCTTCGTTGGCGCGACAGGCGCGGGTAAGACAACTATCACAAATCTTATCAACCGCTTCTACGACATCGACGACGGTAAGATAAGATACGACGGCATCAATATCAACAAGATAAAGAAGGCAGACCTCCGCCGCTCACTCGGTATAGTTCTTCAGGACACCAATCTCTTTACGGGAACGGTTATGGAGAACATCCGATACGGTAAGCTTGACGCCACGGATGAAGAATGTATTGCGGCGGCAAAGCTTGCAAACGCAGACGATTTTATCACCCGACTTCCCGAGGGGTATAATACAATGCTCACCTCAAACGGCGCAAATCTCTCTCAGGGACAGCGTCAGCTGCTCTCTATTGCAAGAGCTGCCGTCGCAGACCCGCCCGTAATGATACTCGACGAGGCAACGTCCTCAATAGATACTCGTACCGAGGCGCTCGTACAGCGAGGTATGGACGCACTTATGAAGGGCAGAACGGTATTCGTTATCGCCCACCGTCTCTCCACCGTACGCAACTCCGACGTTATTATGGTGCTTGAGCACGGTTCTATCATCGAGCGTGGTACACACGACGCTCTTATTGCCGAGAAGGGCAAATATTATCAGCTCTATACCGGCGCATTCGAACTTGAATAAGTAATTTTTTGGAGCTTTTTACAATGCTTAAAAAATATTTCGGCGACCGAAAATTTTATAAAATGGTATTGCTCCTCGCGATACCGATAATGATACAAAACGGCATCACCAACTTTGTCAATATGCTTGACAACGTCATGGTGGGACAGCTTGGAACGGAAGCGATGTCAGCAGTTTCAATAGTAAACAATCTGATGTTCGTATTCAATCTCACAGTCTTTGGCGCGATATCAAGCGCGGGTATATTCACCGCGCAGTATCACGGTCTTGGAGACCGTAACGGTATCCGTAACACCTTCCGCTTCAAGCTGATCATAATTGCCGTGACAGGCGTTATAGGCATTATAGCCTTTATCGCGGGCGGCGATATGCTGATAAATATGTTTTTGCACGACAGCGAGTCCGCAGGAGATCTTGCCCTGACGCTCGACTATGCAAAAACCTATCTTGCGATCATGCTTATAGGACTTTTTCCCTACGCGATCTCTCAGGCCTACGCATCAACACTCAGGGAGACCGAGCAGACCGTAGTACCTATGGTTGCAAGTATTGCCGCGGTAGCCACTAACTTCGTTTTTAACTATATTTTCATATTCGGTAAATTTGGCGCGCCCGCACTCGGAATTCGCGGTGCGGCTATCGCGACGGTAATATCTCGATTTGTTGAGCTTGCAATACTCGTTATCTGGACGCACAGGAATACCGACCGCTGTGAATTTATCATCGGTGCGTTCCGTTCGTTCCGCATTCCCGCAGAGCTTATCCGAAAGATCATCGCAAAGGGACTCCCCCTTATGTTCAACGAGATATTCTGGTCAACTGCCGTTACCTTTGTAACTCAGGCGTATTCAATGCGCGGACTTGACGTCGTTGCGGCACTCAATATCTCAAACACGCTCAATAATCTCTTTAATATAGTCTACATCGCTCTCGGTAGTTCGATAGCGATAGTAGTCGGAAATCTGCTGGGCGCAGGTAAGCTCGAGGAAGCCAAGGACACCGACAGAAAGATGATAACCTTCTCGGTGCTCTGCTCTCTCGGTATGGCAATAGTGCTTGCCATCGTAGCTCCCTTTATCCCCCTGCTCTACAAGACGACCGACGCCGTACGCGAGCTTGCAACCTATATGATGTGGGTCATCGCGGCGATCATGCCGTTCTGCGCTTTCTGCCACGCTTCGTACTTCACACTCAGATCCGGCGGCAAGGTATTCGTGACCTTCCTGTTTGACTCCGTATATATGTGGCTGGTGGTAGCGCCTATCGCTTTCTGCCTCTCACGCTTTACGAGCGCAAGTATATTTTTGATCTACCCCATCTGTCACGGTCTTGAGATCCCCAAGGTATTCTTTGGCGCGTTGCTTCTCAAAAAGACCCATTGGGTAAGACAGCTTGTAAGTAAAAGCGAGCTTTAAATTATAAAAATACAAGGACTTGACTCGTCAAGTCCTTGTATTTTTTATTATAATTATTTTTTCGACTTTTATTGACAAAAAGTTTTATAGATGATATAATATTCTACATATTAAAGGTTTTTTCTCGATAATTACTGTGACGATATTTTATATTAACCCGAAAAAGGAGTATGATCTATGAAAAAATTCGACATATCAAATCTCATTATTACAAAAATATGCGATATATATAAATATACACTTCCGAGAGAAAGCGAGGGAGCTTCCACCGCGAAGCATTCCCTGCTTATAATAAAGCTCGGTGGAAATACACTCTACTCTGCCGCAGGACACACCTCTGTCGCAGACGTGGATCACGCCGTGTATATCCCCGCGGGAACGGAATACAAGATGAGCGTGGAGCATGCGGGCGAATGCTTCGTTGCCGAGATCGACGTGGCAGAGGCTACCGAAGCTTCCGGCATACAGCAGCTATTCACCGAGAACGATAAGGAAATTATCGCAACGGCAAAGAGCGCGCTTCAGTATTGGAAGCTCAAGGGACCGGCGTATCACTCCAAATGCCTTTCCGAGCTTTATACGCTCGTCACACTCATTTCCACAATAGACGCGTCCGCACTCTCCCTTGCAGGCAAATACGGACTCATTCACCGCTCGGTCAAGTACATTGAGGCAAACTACCGCCGCGCTGATCTTTACACTCCTGACCTTGCAAAAATGTCGGGGATCGGCGAGACCTATTACCGCAATATTTTCATTTCCGTATTTAACGTAGCGCCTACCAAATACATACAGAATTACCGCGTCGAAAAGGCAAAGGAGCTGCTTGTAAAATCAAGCGCCTCGATAGACGATATCGCTATCGCCGTAGGCTTTGCCAACGCATCATACTTCTGCAAGGTATTCAAGTCCACCACGGGACTCACACCCAAGGAGTTCGTCGCTAAAAGTAAAACGATCGGCTGATAAAACTCATAACACAAAAAAAACGGCTTTGCCAAGTGGCAAAGCCGTTTTTTTGTTAAATTGTGCGTTTTTATTCTGCGCTAATACAAGCCCTTGGGCGCAGGGATTTAGATGCAGAAGGCGTGATCTCAGAACTCGTCGGCGTACAAAGGTACGCCAGAGGCTGAGAGCGCGCCTAAAAAGCACACATCAAATGAAATTCGAAAAGTTTACCTTGAGAATTTCTACAAAAAACCGCCTTTACGATCAGTTTACTGATAATAAAAGCGGTTATTTTCAATTAAATTGTGTGCTTTTGTTCTGCGCTAAATACCAAGCCCAAAATTATCGAGCAATTTCTTCCATAATGTAGGCTTCGAGGATGTCGCCAACCTTGATATCGTTAAATCTGTCAAGTCCGATACCACACTCGTAGCCCTGAGCCACTTCCTTAGCGTCGTCCTTAAATCTCTTAAGCGAGGAGATCTTATCCTCAAAGATAACGATACCGTCACGAACTACGCGGATCATTGCGGAACGGATTACCTTACCGTCCTGGATATAAGAACCTGCGATAGTACCAACGTTAGGAACGTGAATGGTCTGTCTTACTTCAGCGTGGCCAAGTATTACTTCCTTGAACTCAGGAGCAAGCATACCCTTCATAGCGTCGGTTATCTCGTTGATACAGTCATAAATTACACGGTAGGTACGGATATCAACGTTCTGTCTTTCAGCGCTATCGATAGCAACCTTATCGGGACGAACGTTAAAGCCTACGATAATTGCGTTGGAAGCCGCCGCAAAGGTTACGTCACCCTCACGGATTCCGCCTGCCGCTGCGTGAATTACGCAAACCTTGACTTCATCGTTGGAGATCTTTTCAAGCGACTGCTTTACAGCCTCCGCAGAACCGCCAACGTCTGCCTTTACGATTACGTTGAGCTGCTTTACGCCGTCTGCGATCTGAGCAAAGAGATCGTTGAGGTTTGCTCTTGCGTTTGCCTTGAACACCTCTTCCTTTGCCTTCTCACGTCTCTGATCTGCAAGCTCTCTTGCCATTCTCTCGTCGGCAACTACGTTGAACTCGTCACCGGACGAAGGAACTTCTGCAAGACCGATGATCTCAACGGGAACTGAAGGACCTGCCTCCTTAAGCGTTCTGCCGTTGTGGTCGGTCATGGCTCTTACGTGACCTACGGACGTTCCTGCGATAACGATATCGCCACTTCTGAGCGTACCGTTCTGAACGAGCACGGTTGCAACAGGTCCGCGACCTTTATCGAGCTTAGCTTCGATTACGATACCCTTAGCGCGACGCTTAGGATTAGCCTTAAGCTCCTTGACCTCGGCTACGAGAAGCACGTTTTCAAGAAGATCGGAAATTCCATAGCCAGTCAGCGCGGATACGGGTACGCAGATAACGTCGCCGCCCCATTCCTCGGGAACGAGATCATACTTTGTAAGCTCCTGCTTGACCGCATCGGGATTTGCCGTGGGCTTATCCATCTTGTTTATAGCTACGATTATATCAATACCAGCCGCTTTTGCGTGGTTGATAGCTTCTACCGTCTGAGGCATGATACCGTCATCAGCCGCAACAACGAGTATTGCGATATCCGTTGCCTGCGCACCTCTTGCACGCATTGCTGTGAACGCCTCGTGTCCGGGGGTGTCAAGGAATGTAATATCCTGACCGTTTGCTTTTACGCGGTACGCACCGATGTGCTGAGTAATACCGCCTGCCTCGCCTGTGGTGACGTTGGTGTGACGGATAGCGTCGAGTATAGAGGTCTTACCGTGGTCAACGTGACCCATAACGCATACTACCGGCGCTCTGGGAACGAGAGTTTCCTCGGTGTCCTCCTGCTCGTCGAACAGCTTTTCCTCAATGGTTACGACTACTTCCTTAGTGACGGCAATGCCCATCTCATCCGCAACTATTGCCGCGGTATCGTAGTCAACGGTCTGGTTTACGGTTACCATCATTCCGAGCATCATAAGACGCTTAACTACCTCAGCAGAGGTCACCTTAAGTCTGGATGCGAGATCACTTACCATGATCTCATCGGGAAGCGTTACGCTTGTAGGTGCTTTTGTCACGGGCTGAGTTGACTTCTTACCCTTGAACTTATCCTTACCGCGAGCGCCGCCAAAGCCACCCTGCTGCATACGATTATTCGCGCCCTGCTTCTTTACTCTCTGGTTGCCGCCGCGTACGTCAGCAACTGCATCGGGAACGAAGGTATCAAGTCTTTCATCGTACTTGGAAAGGTCAACGGACTCCGCGCGCATATCAACGACACGTGTCGCACCTCTCTGCTTGGGAGTGCTGTCAGTTCCCTTAACGGTCTGACTGCGTACGATAGGCTGAGGCTTGAATTTTTCAACGGGGCCTCTGGACTGCTTATCTTCCTTATCCCAGCCGCCTGCATGCTCTCCGCCTCTCTGTCCCGGCTTGCCCGCAGGTCCTCTTTGAGCGTTATTACCGCCAAAGCGATCGTTGCGGTTATTTTTCGCGCCGTTCTGTCCGAATCCGCCGCGTGTTTCGGGCTTGGGAGTGCTGTCAAATCTGCTGTCGAGCTTCTGTCCCTGAGCCTGACGCTGAGAGCTTGTCGCCGCGCTTACCTGAGGCTTTGCAGCCTTCATCTCCGCGGTCTTTGATACGGGAGCGCTCTTGGGCTGTTCATTACGAGGCTGAGCGTTCTTAGGCTGCTCGGTCTTGGGCTGAGCATTCTTGGGCTGCTCCGGCTTCTGAGGAGCAGGCTTTACCGCTGCGGGCGCAGTCTTCTCCTTTGCCTGTACCTGTTCGGTATTCTTGGGAGCTACGGCACTCGCGCTGTCCGCACGCTTCTGCTCCGCAACCGTCTTTTCCTGTACCGCGAGAGCGGCAGGTGCCGCCTCGGGCTTTACTTGCTCTGCCTTCTGAGGCTCCTTTTCTACGGGCTTCTTGGACGGAATATAAGTAACTCCGTCAAGATAGTTACCGATGTTATCTATCTGATTATTTCTTGTAAGAGTATCGAAAAGCATCTCAAACTGAGCTACCTCAAGTGTCGCCTGAGATTTGAGAGCAATACCCTTATTTGCAAGCACGTCAAGAACGTCCTTGCTCTTCATATTCATGTCCTTTGAAAACTGTGTTACCTTCAATAAGTTGGTAGTTGCTGCCATATTTTGCACCGTATCCCCGTGCCGTCAGGGATTCCTTTCATGGTTTTAGGTCTTCAGATGTGTTTCTTGATCAAAAGGCAAAGCCCCTTGTCAGTCACGGCTACCGCGCCGAGCTTTGCGGTTTTTCCAACCGCGCTCGCGAGCCGTTCTCCGTCGTGGCAAAGCCTCACGTGCTCCACCCCGTAAAACTTACATTTATCGCTTATCTTTTTTTGTGTATTCTCAGACGCGTCACTTGCTTCGAGAACGATCAGCGGCATATTTTTGCCACCCTTTTTCATCGTCTCGCATATCATAGGCACGCCGAATATCAGCTTCCCTGCTTTTGCACAGAGTCCGAGAGTCAGCAGTATCTTTTCATTTTCGGAATTCACCGATCTCTGATCACTCATGCTCGCTAAGCTCTCTTTCCATATTTGCATAGACCTCTTCGGGAACGCTTACGTTAAGGCTTCTGTCTATGCGGCCCGAGCGTCTTGCCTTTTTAAGACAACTGACACTCTGGCAAATATATGCGCCTCTGCCGTTCTTCTTGCCCGTAAAGTCAAGCAATATCTCGCCCTGGGGCGTTCTTACAACACGCAAAAGCTCCTTCTTGGGTTTATGCTCATTGCATCCGAGGCACTGCCTCTCGGGGATCTTTTTTATCTTGGAGCTCTGTTCCATATTTTCCCCCAAACAAAAATTATTCAGACTTTATGTCTATCTTAAAGCCGGTAAGTCTTGCAGCAAGGCGAGCGTTCTGTCCTTCCTTACCGATAGCGAGGGAGAGCTGATCCTCATCAACGATTACTCTGCAGCTTCTCTCTGCCGTAAAGGTTACGGAACGCACCTCGGCGGGAGCAAGTGCCTCAGCAACGTACTCCTCGGGGATCTCGCTGTACTTAACTATATCTATCTTCTCGCCGCGAAGCTCGTCAACGATACCCGCAATTCTCATTGCGTGGTTACCGATACAAGCTCCTACTGCATCGACGTCCTCGTCACGTGACATAACGGCGATCTTGGTTCTCGAGCCTGCCTCACGGGAAATACCCTTAACAAGCACGACGCCGTCGATGATCTCGGGGATCTCAAGCTCGAATATTCTGCGAACAAGTCCGGGGTGTACACGGGAAAGAGTAACGAGAGGTCCTCTTGCCTCTTTATTTACCTCGGTTACAAATACCTTTATCTTATCGCCTACTGTGAAGGTCTCGCCGGGGATCTGCTCGCTCTTGATAAGAGTTGCGTGTCCTGTTCCGGTATCGAGAAGAACGTTGCCGTTATCGGAAAATACCTTACTTACGGTTGCGGTGATTATCTCTCCGCGCTTGCTCTCGTAAGCGTCCTGCATAGCCTTTCTCTCACCCTCACGGATGCCCTGAATAATAACGGATTTTGCAGCAGCCGCGCTGAGTCTGCGGAAGTTCTTGGGCTTTACCTCAGTCTCAACCATCTTACCGAGCGTGTTTCTTCTGCTGAGCGCCTTTGCGTCTGCAAGAGAGATCTGGCACTGAGGATTTTCTACCTCCTCAACTACCTCCTTCTGCAAATAAACTCTCATATCCTCCTTAACGGGATCGATAGCAACGCGCATCAAAGTGCTGTTGCCGTATTCTTTTCTGAGAGCGGAAAGGAGAGCCGCCTCGATCTTTTCGAGCATATATTCCTTGGGGATGCCCTTTTCCTTTTCCAGAAGGTCGAGAGCCACGAAAAATTCCTTGTTCATTTTAATCTTCCATCCTTTATATTTTTCAAAATTAATTCAATCAGAATTCAAAATAAGTGCTTACCTTGGCAACGCTTGCGCGTTCAAAGCACATAACCTCGTCGGATACACGAATGCATATCTCGCCGTTCTCGCCAACGGGCATCAAAACGCCCCTGAAAAGCTTTGAACCGTCACGAGCGGCATAAAGCTTGACCTCAACGTCCCAGCCCTCGCACGCCTCGAGATGAATATCGTTCTTAAGCTCTCTTTCAACACCGGGAGAGCACACCTCAAGATAATACTGCTCCTCGATAAGATCCGCCTCGTCAAGCAAAGGATCTATGGCTCTGTGAAGCTTCTCACAGTCCTGAATATCAATACCGTTTTCGGAGTCGACCGTTATTCTGAGAACCTTTCTTGCGCCCTCTTTAACGAATTCCACGTCCCATACCCATATACCAAGCTGGTCAGCCAAGGGCTCTGCAAGCTCCGTCACCTGCTCGGCAATGCTTTTTGCGTTTTTTGCCATTACAATCTCCTTAGAAGCCTTTTATCTAACAAGTAAGAGTGGACTTTTGCAAGCCCACTCTCATCGTCGGTAGTATTATAACACATTTTTTCTTCGATTGCAATACTTTTTTTAACATTTTTTAAAACTTTTTTGAGCTTTTTTAAGAGTATTCGCAAAAAATTTCTACAATATAAATTAAAATTGCAAAATTCTGTTTACAAAAAGCAATGATTGTGCTATAATTATAGAATAGTATTGTAAAATAGGGTAGTTATCTTTTACAGTTAATGAAAGGAAAAACTATATGTCAAATAAAAAATTCGATTTTTGGGGCAGTCTTGAAAAGTTCCCCGCGGTAGTATACGCAATACTTGCCGTAGTGTGTCTTTCTGCCCACGTACTTATATGCACCTTTACACAGGTATCAACCGCCGTATGCGGTCTTATAATCATTTCCGTATATCTCTTGCTTGCGGTGATCATCTATTTCACCATACACAAGCGCATAAACTTTATACGCATGGCGTCAGATGCTTCCGAGGAACAGAATAACGGCGTTATATACACCTTCCGTAATCACCTCAAGATCCCCTACGCCGTAGTAACCGAAAAAGGCAAGATAATCACGGTAAACTCCGCAATGAAGCAGCTCGCGGGAGCGACGGCAGTTTTCAACGCTGATCTTAAGGATATCTGCGACCTCTCCATTGACGATCTTATATCCGCATCCGCCGGTGAGATAGACACCATGGCAGATCCCGACGAGGAGACCGAATACGATCTTCTCAAGGATAAAAAGGCTATCTGCAACATAGGACGCAAAGTATTCCACGTTGACTGTCATCCGCTGAACTCCAAGGGCAAGCTTTTTTACCTGCTTATGTTCAACGACATAACCGAGTTCAAAAATCTCCACTCGGTCTACACCGCAGAGCATACAGCCGTTGCGTATATAGTTATCGACAACCTTGACGAGATCGCGCAGTACGCGATGGTAAGCTATCAGGCAGAGACCGCAAAGATAGACTCCATTCTCAAAAACTGGGCAAAGGAGCTTGGCGGAATTTTAAGAGAATACGAAAAGCACAAATACGTGCTGATATTCAACAGACGCGCGCTCCGCAACTGCGCTAAGGCAAAATTCGACATACTCGACAAGGTCCGTGAAATACACGTGGGTGATGAAAATATGCCTATCACCGTATCCATCGGAGTTACCACGCTCGGCAAGACTCTTGCAGAGCGAGAGCACGAGGCGCTCGTTTGTCTTGATATGGCTCTCCAGCGTGGCGGTGACCAGGTAGTTATGAAAAACGACGCGGGCACCTTCTTCTTCGGCGGACTCACCAAGAGCCAGCAGAAGCGTTCGGGCGGTCACTCAAGAGTTATCGCAAACAGACTTTGCTCTATGATATCGGGCTCGTCAAACGTCATAGTTATGGGTCACTCCAACCCCGACTTTGACTCCATAGGCGCGTGCGTCGGTATCGCGGCACTCTGTATGCATCTCGGCGTAAACGTAAAAATTGTTACCGACGTAAATTCCGAAAGCTTCAAGGCGTGCACATCAAGGCTGTGTGAGCTTGCGGATTACAAAAACATCTTCGTTGACGATACGGTCGGACTTGAAGAAAGCGAGTTCGGTACGCTTCTCATAATCGTTGACGCAAATAACTTCAAGATACTTGAATCCCCCGAGATCGCGGCAAATTCCTTCAAGACCGCTCTGATCGACCACCATATCAAGAAGAGTGAATTTGAACACGATCCTCAGCTCGTATACATCGATCCCTCCGCGTCGAGCGCGTGTGAGCTTGTCAGTGAAATACTTGAATTCAGTATTCCCGTCGGAGTTCTTCGCAAGGAAGAGGCAAACGTTATGATGTCGGGAATCATGGTAGATACCCAAAACTTCACACGTACCGTAGGTACACGTACCTTTGCGGCGGCGCTTTATCTGCGCGGCGCAGGCGCAAGTACCGAATACGCAAGAACCTTCTTCGAGCAGGCGTTTGAGGATTATCATACCGAAGCTCAGTTCGGTAATAACGCAGAAATATACAAAAATCAGATAGCCATCACCGCAAGCTACGGCACGGGCAGCGCAAACGACAGAGTTGCCGCCGCAAAGGCTGCTGATAAGCTGCTTTCCGTAAAAGAAGTCAACGCCGCGTTCGCCATAGTTCTTATGGGTGATACCGCTCATATTTCGGGACGCTCGAACGGAAAGATAAACGTACAGCTCATACTTGAAAAAATAGGCGGCGGCGGTCACTTTGACGTGGCAGGCGCGGCTATTGCCGACTCGGATATCGACGCCGCAAAGGCTGCCCTGATCGGAGCGATAGACGAATATCTCGCAGATACGGCGCAAAACTCAAAATAAGCACATTTACCATTTACAGTGAAACATAAAGGAGATCATCATGAAAGTAATTTTAACACAGGACGTCAAGGGACAGGGCAAAAAGGATCAGGTCATCAACGTATCCGACGGATATGCGAGAAACTTCCTCTTCCCCAAGAAGTTAGCAGTTCCCGCTGATTCCACAGCCCTCAACGACGTAAAGAATAAAGAAGCTGCAAAGCAGCACAAGATCGACGTTGAAAGACAGGAAGCAAAGGACATCGCAAAGAAGCTTGAGTCTATCACCGTTACCTTCGTATATGCCGCAGGCCCTGACAAAAAGCTTTACGGCTCGGTAACCACAAAGGATATTTCCGAGGCGCTTGCTAAGACCTACAAGATCGATATCGACAAGAGAAAGATCACACTCAACGAAAACATCAAATCCTTTGGCAACTTCACCGCTGACGTCAAGCTCTACTCCGACGTTACGGGAAAGATAAACATTCTTGTCAAGGGCAAGGACAACTGATAAATTCAAAATAAAGCAGACAAGGATGGAACAAGTCAATGAATGACGAGCTTCTGAAAAAATTACCTTTTTCGCTCATTTCAGAGCAATCTCTGCTCGGCTCGGTAATAATCTCCCCCGCCGCGCTTGACGACGTGGTGCAGATAATAACCGCGGACGATTTTTATATGGCAGAGCACGCAGAGATCTTCTCTGCTATAAAAGAGCTGTTTGCAAACAGCAAGGAAATAGACTTTGTCACGCTGGTGGACTCCCTCGTTACTCGCGGAGTTTACACCGAAAGCGCGGCCACCGATTACATAAACCAGCTTGTAAACAAGGGTAGTAACGCTCTTAACGTCAAGGATTACGCAAAGATAATCAAGGACAAGAGCGTTCTGCGCAGACTTATAGGAGTTTGCGACGAGATCTCCGAAAAGGCGTACGGCGAGGAAGGCGACGTTACGGGACTCGTTGACTACGCGGAAAGCCTTGTATTTGACATCGCTCAGGGCAGAAACTCCAAGAACTTCCGTCACATCAGTGACGTCATAGGCGACGTTTATCAGAATCTTCACACCATCGCAACCGAGGGTGACTCCGCTCAGGGTACCAAAACAGGCTTTTCGGGCATTGACCGAGTTCTTGCGGGTATGGGTAACTCCGACCTCATTCTCGTCGGTGCGCGTCCCGGTATGGGTAAGACCTCGTTTGCCTTGAACATCGCCACCAACGTAGCGGTTCAGTCCAAAAAGACGGTATGTATATTCTCTCTTGAAATGTCTGCCGAGCAGCTCGTTACGAGAATTATTTCAAGTGAGGCGATGATAGACAGCTACGCGCTAAGAACAGGTAACCTTGATTCCAAGCAATGGAGTGAGATAGCAAAGACTACCACCAAGCTTGCAGGCTGTAACATACTCATAGACGATACCACGGGTATGACCGTCACGGGTATGAAGGGTAAGCTCCGCAGAGTTAAAAACCTTGGACTTGTGGTAGTTGACTACCTGGGTCTTATGCAGAGCGACAAGCGAATTGAAAACCGCGTTAACGAGGTTGCGGAAATTTCCCGAAACCTCAAGATCATGGCAAAGGAGCTCGGAGTTCCCGTTATCTGCTGTGCACAGCTCTCCCGTGGACCCGAATCCCGAACCGACAAGCGACCCATGCTTTCCGACCTTCGTGACTCGGGAGCTATCGAGCAGGACGCAGACGTAGTAATCTTTCTTTATAAGGACGACTACTACAAGACAGAAAAGGAAAACTCCGACGAGGGCTGTATTGCCGAGGTCATCGTTGCAAAGAACCGTCACGGCTCAACCGATACTATAAAGATGGGCTGGATAGGACGCTACACCAAGTTCCGTACCATTGCTCAGAATATGGAGGATTCCAACTGATGACGTACCCCTGCGGCTCACTGCCGCGCGAATTCCAATCTGCGCACGCACTTTGCGGTGCTGATGAGGGCGAGAGTATTTTAGCGGCGTTTTCGGGAGGATCTGATTCGTCAGCCATGCTCGATATGCTTGCAAAATACTGCGCACAAACGGGTACGGCGCTGTATGCGGCTCACGTAAATCACTGCATCAGGGGCGCGGAGGCTGACAAAGACGAGGAGTTTTGCAGAGAAACCGCCAAACGCCTGGGAGTCAAAATATTCGTTCTCAAGGTAGACGTTCCCGCGTACGCTCAAGAGCACAAGCTGAGCGTTGAAACGGCGGCACGTGAGCTGAGATACGAGTTTTTTGACAGAATAATGCGCGAGAATAACATTCACATACTCGCCACCGCCCACAACGCAAACGACAATCTTGAGACCATACTCTTCAACCTTTCAAGAGGCTGTGGACTCAGCGGCATCTGCGGTATTCCCCCCGTAAGAAACTGCGAGGGCGGATACGTAGTACGTCCGATACTCGAAATGAGCAAGACGCAGATACTTGAATACTGCCGCGATAACGGCATTGAATTTGTCACCGACAGCACCAATACCGATACCGATTACACCCGAAATATGATACGGGCTCAGATAATTCCCGCGCTCATGGCTATCAACTCAGGTGCGGTAGAAAACGCGGCTCGCCTTTCGGCGACCTTGCGTGACGATGCCGCCTGTCTTGAAAGTATGACGGACTGGTTTCTCGAGAGCATTGAGGACGATATGTCCGTGGACACCGAAAAGCTCATCGGCTCTCCCGCGGCAATTTCGGGCCGAGTCATTATTGCCCTTTATCGCGAGGTCTCGGGCGGCAAATCACTTGAACAGGTGCACGTGAATGATATTATCAGACTGTGTGAGAGATGTGTTCCCCACTCAAAAATACAGCTCCCATCAGGAATCGACGCCAAGATCGAAAACAAACGGCTTTATTTTGAAAAGCGCTGTGAGTTACCCTCAGCACCCGAGGAATTTTGTGTTACTCTTACCGACGGTAAAAACAGCATTCCGCAAATAAATGCCGAAATCATCACCAAAGGCTCACAAGACGAAAATATTTCTGAAAATTCAATATCCCTGTATTTTAATTCTGCCAAAATATGCGGTAGTCTTGTGGCAAGAAATCGTCAGAGCTCTGACAAAATTAAGGTAAACGGCGTAAACAAGAGCATCAAAAAGCTTTTGTGCGACAAAAAAATACCACTTGAAATACGCTATCGCCTCCCCGTTATTTGCGACGATGAGGGCGTTATAGCAGTTCCCTTCCTTGCCGTAGCTGACAGAGCGCGGACAAAGAACGGCGACCTTGAATTGAAGTTCATATTAAACGATTGAATTTATATTAAAGAAACAGGAAAGGATAATTCTTATGAAAGTGATTACAAGCGACATTGAAAGCATACTCGTAACCCCCGAGCAGATCGACGAGCTCACCACAAGGATCGCAAAGCAGATCAGCGAAGACTACAAGGATTCCAAAAAGAAGCTCGTGCTCGTATGTATCCTCAAGGGGTCTCTTATGTTTACAAGCGAGCTTATGAAAAAGCTTGAGCTCCCCGTAGAGATAGAGTTTATGAAGGTCTCCTCTTACGGCGCTCATACCGAGTCTACCGGTGTTATCAATATTCACGTCGACCTCATGCGTGAGGATCTTGACGAGTGCGATTTTATTCTCGTCGAGGATATAATCGACAGCGGAAGAACTCTTGACCACCTCATAAGGTACTTTCTTGCCAAGGGCGCGGCAAGCGTCAAGACCTGTACTATGCTCGATAAGCCCAGCCGCAGAGTAGTTGACCTTGTGCCCGACTACGTAGGCGTTGAGATACCCGATAAATTCGTCGTAGGATTCGGACTCGATTATATAGAAAAATACCGCAACCTGCCCTTTGTGGGCGTACTTAAGCCCGAAATATACGGCTAATAATTATTTTCCCCCAGAACAGCAACCAATTACGGAGATTTTTTGATGAAAACTAAGAAGAACAATTTAAAGATACTGATTTTTTACGGTCTGCTTATCGTAGCAGTAGTGCTGTCACTCTCTACGTTTTTCGGACAGTCAAACTCAAATGAACCCAAATACAGCGACGTTGTAAATTACTTCAAGAACGACGCGGTAAAATCCTTTGTGGTCGATGAGAAAAACTACATCACTATGGAGGTATATAACGTCGACGAGCTGAACGCCCTTGAGGGAGTCACACCCGAAGAGGCAGGTCTTACCACCAAATCCATAGGATATCAGCTCCAGAGCCTTGGTATATTCGTAGAAAACTGCGAGGAATATTACCTTAACAACCAAAATATTCAGACCTATGACATTGTCCCCGAGACCGTTATGCCCTGGTGGGTAAGCTTCCTTCCCTACGTGATCATCATCGTCATCGTTATCATTATGTGGGTGTTGATGATGAGAAGTGCTACGGGCGGCGCGGGTAAGATAAATTCCTTTGGCAAGGCTAAAGTAAAAACTCCCGAGAACAGCAATACCAAAATCCTCTTTACCGACGTCGCAGGTGCTGACGAGGAAAAGGAAGAGCTTCAGGAAGTCGTTGAATTCCTCAAATCCCCCGCAAAATTTGCAAAGCTCGGCGCAAAGATTCCCCACGGCGTACTGCTGATGGGCCCTCCCGGTACGGGTAAGACCTTGCTTGCAAAGGCAGTTGCGGGAGAAGCAGGCGTGCCCTTCTTCTCTATCTCCGGCTCTGACTTCGTTGAAATGTACGTCGGTGTCGGCGCGTCCCGTGTGCGCGACCTCTTTGATAACGCAAGAAAGCATCCCGCTGCTATCATATTCATCGACGAGATAGACGCAGTAGGACGTCACAGAGGCGCAGGCCTTGGCGGCGGACACGACGAGCGTGAGCAGACGCTCAACCAGCTTCTCGTTGAAATGGACGGCTTTGGCTCACACGACGGTATTATCGTCATCGCGGCTACCAACCGTCCCGACATTCTTGACCCCGCACTTCTCCGTCCGGGACGTTTTGACAGACAGATCACCGTAAACTATCCCGATATCAAGGGACGTGAAGAAATACTCAAGGTTCACGCAAGAAACAAGCCGCTTGAGGCAGGCGTTGATCTCGCGGCTATCGCAAAGACTACCTCGGGCTTTACGGGCGCTGACCTTGCAAACCTTCTCAACGAGGCGGCACTGCTTGCCGCTCGCAGAGAAAAGGACCTCGTTGGTATGGACGATATCGACGACGCCTTTATAAAGGTCATCGCAGGTCCTAAGAAGAGATCCATGGTACGCAAAGAGGACGAAAAGAAAAAGACCGCTTATCACGAGGCAGGTCACGCAATTCTTGCCTTTGCCCTTCCCACACAGGATCCCGTTCAGCAGATCTCCATTATTCCCAGCGGAAAGGCTCTCGGATACACGCTCAATCCTCCCGTTGAGGATAAGTACAGCGTTTACAAGAAGGAGCTCAAGGATAAGATCGCTATGCTTCTCGGAGGCAGAGCTGCTGAAGAACTTATATTTGACGATATTTCAGGCGGTGCGTCCAACGATATTCAGCGCGCTACCGATATTGCAAAGAAGATGGTAACACAGCTCGGTATGAGCGACGTGCTTGGTCTGCGTGCCTTTGGCAGCGGACAGGGCGAGGTATTCCTCGGACGCGATTTCTCAAGCTCTCAGGATTACTCCGACGAGACTGCTACAAAGATCGATAACGAGATACACGATATCATCTCCGAGGCGTATGAGACCGCAAAGCGTATTCTCACACAGTATATGTCCAAGATGCACTTTATTGCCGAGTTCCTCGTTAAGAACGAGATAATGGACGGCGAGCAGTTTATGGCGGCTATGAACGGCGATCCTACCTTTGAGGAGCTTGAGGAAATGACCGAAGCCAAGAAGCGTAAGAGCCGTGAGGAAAACGAACAGCGCCGCAAGCAGCAGGCTGAGGCTGAACGCCGCAGAAAAGAGGCTGAGGAAAGAGCGCGCTCAAAGGGTGCAGGCGCTAACGCAAGCTCTGAGGGCTGGGGATACGTATCCGCAGACGACGACGAAAATAACGGCAACTCCGACCCCACCCAGAACGGCGAAAATAAAGACAACGACAACGAGATCCCCCACTGACGTATAAACACAAAACTTAAAATCCGCGCCCTTGGCGCAATACCCATATCCGAGTATTGTGCCAAGGGCGATTAGCTAAAGAGTAGTATATGAAAACTGTAAAGATCAACGCGTCCACCCCCTACGACATACTCGTCGGTGACGGACTGCTACAAAAGTGCGGCGAGCTTTGCCGCGAGGTAATAAAGCCCTGCAAGATATGTATCATATCCGACGATACCGTAGCAGAGCTTTATCTTGAAAAAACAAAAAAATCCCTCATATCCGCAGGATTTGAGGTAATAACATATGTATTTTTGCACGGTGAGGCGTCCAAAAACGTCAGCGTGCTTTCAGATATACTTGAATTTCTTGCCGACAACCGCATCACGCGCTCAGACTGTCTTGTGGCGCTTGGCGGCGGAGTCGTTGGCGATATTTGCGGATTTGCCGCGGCAGTATATATGCGCGGTATACCCTTCATTCAAATGCCCACTACCCTGCTCTCCGCAGTTGACTCCTCGGTCGGCGGCAAAACGGGAGTGGATCTTCGCGCAGGTAAAAATCTCATGGGCGCATTCCATCAGCCCCTGAGAGTTATATGTGACTACTCCACACTCAATACCCTGCCGCCCGAGATCTTTGCGGACGGATGCGCTGAGGTGATAAAATACGGCATCATCAACGACCGAGAATTTTTCTTTGAGCTCAAAAAAGGCATAGCTCAGAATATTGAGAGTATCATTGCCGAATGCGTAGCAAACAAGGCAAGAATAGTTGAGGCAGATGAGTTCGAGCACGGTTGCCGTCAGCTGCTCAACCTCGGGCACACCGTAGGACACGCGATAGAAGCGTGCTCCGATTTTGCCATATCCCACGGATCTGCCGTCGCCATCGGCACGGCTATCGTAACGCGCGCCGCAGTAAAAAATGGGCTGTGTGACGCTGAGGAGCTTGACGAAATTCTCACGCTCCTTAAAAACACGGGGCTTCCCACAGAGTGCAGCTTTACCGCAGAACAGCTCTGCGCCGTTGCAACGGCAGACAAAAAACGCGCAGGAAGCAATATAACCCTCGTCATCCCACGCGCTATCGGAAACACCGAGCTTGTAAGCATGCCGATAGACGAGCTTTGCGAATTTATACGCTCGGGACTCTGAGCATTATGCGCTACAAAATCATATTATAATATCAATAACTAAAGTTTTTTAGGAGATAGGAACGGCAAACATAAATACGCTTTGCCACCTGAATTTTGCAATATGTCAACAAGCTATGGAAAAAAACTGAATATAAGCATTTACGGCGGTTCACACGATGACTGTATCGGGATAAAGGCACATGGACTTCCCCGTGGATTTAAAATAGACCGCGGCGAGCTTGAGGCATTTATGGCAAGACGCGCTCCCGGAAAGAGTCCCTACGCCACTCAAAGACGCGAAACCGATACGCCGATATTTCTCTCGGGCATTGACGAAGATGGGATTATCTGCGGTGACGAGCTTCACGCCATCATACAGAATACCAATATGCGTTCATCGGACTACAAAAACACGGAATTTATCCCCCGCCCCTCTCACGCGGATATGGCGGCTATGCTGAAATACGGCAAAGACGTGGATCTTCGCGGCGGCGGACATTTTTCGGGCAGACTTACAGCCCCCATGTGTATCGTAGGCGGCATTTGCTTGCAATACCTCAAGACTCTCGGTATCGAGATAGGCGCGCACATTTACGCCGTAGGCGGTGTACGTGACGACGGATTTGAGCTTGCAAGTGTCAGCCACACTGAGCTGAATACCCTTAAGGAGCGCGCAGATTTCCCCGTTTTGAATCTCGACGCAGGTGAGGAAATGAAGCGCCGCATCAGAGAAGCCGCAGAGAATAAGGATTCCGTAGGCGCGATCATAGAATGCGCGGCGATAGGGCTTCCCGCAGGACTTGGCGAGCATATCTTTGACGGTATGGAAAATCGCATTGCCGCCATAGTTTTCGGTATTCCCGCCGTCAAGGGCATTGAATTCGGCAACGGATTTGCCTGTGCTGACCTGCGCGGCTCTCAGAACAACGACGCCATAACCGTACGCGACGGAAAAATTTGTACAAAGACCAACAACTGCGGCGGAATACTCGGCGGTATGACAAACGGTATGCCGCTCGTTTTCCGTGCCGCTATAAAGCCCACCCCCTCTATTTCCAAAGAGCAGGACAGCGTTGATATGAACACGCTGACACCTGCAAAGCTTACAATACACGGCAGACACGATCCCTGCATAGCCCTGCGAGCTGTTCCCGTTTTCGAGGCGGCACTCGCTATCGCAGTTTGTGACGCTCTGCTCTCAGAAGAAAGTGACTCTAATGAAATTTAACGTAAAGCATACCGTTTCCGCCTGTTTTATCGCAATAACCGTACAGGCAATAATCATAAATTTCCCCCCGCTTCTTTTCGTTACCTTTGAAAATGAGCTTGGGATATCTCTTGCAAAAATAGGAACGCTGATAGCCATAAGCTTTATAACTCAGCTTTGCATGGACTTCACCGCCTCAAAGCTCCCCCGCGTATTCAACACGCGCGCTATGCTTGTGGCAGGTCAGATATGCTCGTCGGTAGGACTGTTTTGTATCGCGCTTCTTCCAAAGATAATGCCTCCCTACGCGGGACTTGTTATCGGTATAGTGATAGCCGCATTCGGAAGCGGAATTATCGAAGTGCTTGGCAACCCCACGATAGAAGCCTGCCCCATTGAAAACAAGAGCAGAATACTCTCTGTACTTCACTCCTTTTACTGCTGGGGACTCGTGCTGACCGTTCTCGTATCCACCGCGTTTTTCTACTTCTTCGGCACTGAGCGTTGGGAGCTTTTAACTTGCATCTGGGCGTGCATCCCTGCGCTGAACGCCATTATGTTTATCAAAGTACCGATATATCATACCGCCCACGACTCCACACAGACAAAGGGCAATAACCGCGTGCTGCATTCATTCGTTTTCTGGGCATTGCTTGGTGTGATGGTATGCGGCGGCGCGGCTGAGCTTTCCATGTCTCAATGGGCGTCAAGCTTTGCCGAGACGGGACTTGGCGTTTCCAAAACGGTAGGAAACCTCTTAGGCCCCTGCGCTTTTGCGGTTCTTATGGGAAGCGCGCGTATTCTCTACGCAAAATACTCCTCTCGTATAAATCTTTCGGCTTATATGATCTTTTCCGCCGTGCTGTGCATTATAGCGTATCTTACGGCGGCGCTTGCCCCTATACCCGTAGTCTCCCTTATCGGATGCGCGGTATGCGGCTTTGCCGTGGGCATCATGTGGCCGGGTACGCTTGTTATGGCTACCGAAAAAGTCTCGGGCGGCGGTATTAAAATGTTCGCTCTGTTGGCGCTTGCGGGAGATATAGGCTGTACCTTAGGCCCTTCCGGTGCGGGATTTATCGCTCAGCTCTTCGGGCATAATCTGAGAATTTCCTTTTTATTCTCGGCACTCTTCCCCGCCATTATGATATTACTCATACTCGCAATAAATAAAAACGCAAAAAAATCAACGTCTCCGAAGGGATAAAATAAAATGGAACTCAACGAATTGAGAAATCAAATAGACGCTATCGACAAACAGCTTATCGAGCTTTTTGCAAAAAGAATAGACGTATGCCAAAGCATCGCCGAATATAAGCGTCAAAACGGATTAGAGGTATATGACCAAAAGCGTGAGAACGCGGTGCTTGACAAGGTTGCGTCTCTTTGCGACCAAAAGCTCGTTGAGCCTACCGTAGAGCTTTACCGCGCTATCTTTGCCATATCCCGCGACTATCAGACCAAAAATATAAACGAGAAACGCACCGATCCCGAGGAGGAAGTATGAGAGTATCCAACCTCAAATGCGGACTTATCGGCGAGCGGCTCGGCCACAGCTTTTCCCCCCTGATTCACGCCTGTCTTGCGGACTATTCCTATACGCTGACCGAGATATCCCCCGAAGGACTTAAGGGGTTCGTAGCCTCACGTCAGCTCGACGCATACAACGTAACCATTCCCTACAAGAAGGCAATAATGCCTTATCTTGACGTGATCTCCCCCGAGGCGACAGCCATTGGAGCTGTCAATACCGTAGTACAGAGAGACGGCAAGCTTTACGGCTACAATACCGACTATTTTGGATTTTGCTATATGCTTGATTCCTCGGGTATAGACCCCCGTGGCAAAAAGGTGTTGGTGCTTGGAGCAGGTGGCGCATCTGCTACCGTATGCGCGGCAATGGGGGACAGAGGCGCGAGTGAAATAGTTACGCTTGACTCAAAGCAGAACACCCCCGAAAATATAAGACTTCATTCGGACGCCGAGATAATCGTTAACGCAACGCCCGTAGGCACGTATCCCCACAACCTCGTCTCACCTGTGGAATTGAAGCAATTCAACCGTCTTTGCGGTGTTCTCGATCTCATATACAATCCCGCGCGGACCGCGCTTCTCTTGAAAGCGGAAAAGCTTGGAATACCGAACATAAACGGACTCCCAATGCTTGTAGCGCAAGCAGTACGCGCGTCCGAGCTTTTCACTGGAGAAAAAACGGCAGACTCGGTTTGCAAGGAGATAATTCAAAAAATAAGTGACGAGACCGAAAATATAATCATTATCGGTATGCCGGGCTCGGGAAAGACTACGGCGGCAAGAATAATTGCCGAAAAGCTTTCAAGACCCTTCCTTGACTCCGACAAGTTTTTCTGCGAAAAATTCGGAAGAACTCCCGCCGAGGTCATAACGGCAGACGGCGAGGATATATTCAGACAAATGGAGAGCGAGGTCATCGCCGAGCTTGGAAAGCAAAGAGGCAGCGTCATCGCCTGCGGCGGCGGTGTGGTAACAAGAGAGCGCAATTACGCCCCCCTGCACCAGAACGGAGTCATAGTTTTCCTTGAAAGAGCGCTAGAAAATCTCTCAAAGCGCGGCAGACCGATATCCGAGTCTACCTCTATCGAGGAGCTTTACAATTCACGCATAAACGCGTATAACGCCTTTGCGGATCTCAGAGTACAGAGCACCGAGATCCCCGAAAAAACCGCAGATCTTATCATAGAAAGTGTAAAAAACAGAGGGAAAATATGAAGATATTAGTCATTAACGGCCCGAATCTTAATATGCTTGGCATTCGTGAGCCTGAAATTTACGGCAAACAGGATTTTAAAGCACTCGAAGCGTATATCAAAAGCTCTGCCGAGGAGCTTGGTCACACGGTAACGCTCTTTCAGTCCAACCACGAGGGCGAGATAGTTGACGTCATTCAATCCGCATACGGCGTGTTTGACGGCATCGTCATAAATCCCGCGGCATACACCCACACGAGCGTGGCGATACTTGACGCGCTGGGCGCGGTAGCAATACCCACGGTCGAGGTACACCTCTCCGATATTAGCGTGCGCGAGGAATTCCGCCGCCATTCTTACGTTTCCATGATTGCCAAAAAAACCATCTGCGGCCTTGGATTTGAAGGCTACCGCAAGGCACTTGAATATTTTGCATAACAAAAATCCCGACGGATATTACACTACCCGTCGGGATCTTTTATTTATTGTTCATCTACATACAACTCATCAAATTGCCAACGCATCGGGTTTTCGTAAATATAACGCAAATGTTCTTCATAGTCTTCCCTATTCCGAATAATGTGGTCATACGAACGATATTGCCAAATATTTTCCCCACATTCTTTATTACAAAATCTTTTAAACGTAGACACGAATTTTGAAGATGTCGAATTTTGAATTGTAGGGACCGGCGTCCTCGACGGTCCATTTTCTTTTCCCTTGATCCACAATAAAATATGGATATGATTTGGCATAATAACATAAGACTCTACGGATAAATTGTGATAAAAATCATTAAGTTGGCGTATGTATTTATCTGCAAATTTCCCATATCGCGTCAATTCGTTTTTTGGACCGTCGAGGACGCCGGTCCCTACAATATGAGAGAGAACACATCGTCTTTCCTTAGTACATATCGTTAAAAAAACCACACAATTATCATTATAATCCGCGCCACTCAGACGCATTGTTTTTCTATATTTAAAATTATCCATTTAATCACCCATATTATTATAAGGCAAATCGGCAGAGAAAAGAGCCCTCTACCGATTTCTAATCTGTAATTTCCATTTCAAAAATAACAATGAAATATACGATGGTTTCATACTGCCGCTCTCCCACAAGGGAAAACTCACGTGATACGCCCTCAAATCTCATAACGTCAATCCATTATTTTCATAATAAACTTAGTACGCTCGGCTTTGGCGCCGCGTATTTCTATAACGTAATCAAGCTCAAGCGTGCCCGCCTCTGCAATTCGGTTTCTGACCTCAAGTGTATTGACGCAGATCTCAAACGGCATATACGGCGTCTGATATATACAATGGTGACGCTTGCCGCGCTCGAATACCAACACCGTGGAGACGATTCCCGTGCGCCCCATCGTTACAAGCCCCGGCTCACGCATATCGAAGGACACCGACGTTATCGAGCCCTCCATACCCGTAGCCTCACTCTCCTCGTAGGATATCTCGGCGCGGTCGCCGTCTATTTTGAACGTTCCAAAGGTTTTTATTTCTATTTTATCGGGCTCAACAGACGCCCCAATATCTTCATCAGCCATCTCCAAAACGTCTGCCTCATCAAGTCCGAATAACGAGGCTTCCACCTCGTACGTTATGGATTCAATACGTATTTTAACTTCTCTTTGCATAAGGATTTTTTCTCACTTTCCCACTTTTCCCATATATTGTATCATATCGCCCGAGGCTTGTCAAGAAAGCGTAAAAATTTTTATAAAAAATGCGTAAATCCTTTGACATTCGTATAATTTAGTGATATAATTATTATGAAGTAATATGTTTAGTTTTACGGAGAATTTTATGGTTTGTGAAAAAGAACTTTCAATAAAAATCAGACAGCTTATCGACTACGCGCTTAAGAACGCGCTCATCGAAAAAGAAGACGTAAATTTCTGCATCAACGGTATTCTCGGAGTACTCGGCGCATCCGAGTATATCGACCCCGTATCCGCAGAGCCATGTGAGCTTGAAGACATACTCGCATTTATGTGCGACTACGGATATGAGAACGGAAGATTAGAAAATAATTCCGTGGTATTCAGAGATCTTTTTGACACCAAGATCATGGGCATTCTGACTCCGAGACCGAGCGAGGTTGTAAAAAACTTCTTCTCGCTCTACTCCATAGATCCCTCTGCTGCAACCGATTATTTCTACGGCTTGTGTCGCGCAAACGACTATATCCGTACCTACCGAGTTGCAAAGGATATGAAGTGGGTGTACGAGGGCAAATACGGTGCGCTTGACATCACCGTCAACCTCTCAAAGCCCGAGAAGGATCCCAAGGCGATAGCGGCGGCAAAGCTGGTAGCACAAAGCGGGTACCCCAAGTGCCTGCTCTGCCCTGAGAACGAGGGACACACAGGAAACGCGGCTAAGCCCGCAAGGCAGACTCTGCGTCTTATTCCCCTGGAGCTCAATTCTCACAGATGGTATATGCAGTACTCCCCTTACGTTTATTACAACGAGCACTGCATAGTTCTCTCCGCGGAGCACACGCCTATGATGATAGATCACGGTACGTTCTGTCGCGCGCTTGATTTCGTTGAACAGTTCCCCCACTACTTCATCGGCTCTAATGCAGATCTGCCCATAGTTGGCGGCTCTATCTTAACACACGATCACATGCAGGGCGGTAACTACACCTTTGCGATGGCACAGGCGTCCGTGGACACAAAGCTGACGTTTGAGGGATTTGAGGACGTAAGCGCAGGTATCGTTGCGTGGCCTATGTCGGTAATAAGACTTGCCTCTGCTGACAAGCTGCGTCTTGTTACCCTTGCCGACAAAATACTTGCCGCTTGGCGCGCGTACTCCGACGAGGAAGCGTTTATCTTTGCCGAGACTGACGGCGAGCCCCACAACACCATAACCCCGATAGCAAGAATGAGAGACGGCATTTTTGAACTTGATCTCGTTCTCAGAAATAATATAACCACCGAGGAGCATCCTCTGGGAGTATATCACCCCCACGCCGACGTACATCACATAAAGAAGGAAAACATCGGACTTATCGAGGTCATGGGACTTGCAGTTCTCCCCGCAAGACTTAAAAACGAAATACAGATAATGAAGCAATATATCCTTGAAGGACGCGATTTCTCTGAAAACGAGGATATCGTAAAGCATAAGGATTGGTTTGAGTCCATAAAGAATTCCTATGAATTCACTGTTGGAAACACCGAGAACATTCTCTGCCGTGAGATCGGCAGAGTGTTTGAGCGCGTACTTGAGGATGCAGGCGTTTACAAGCGTACAAAGGAAGGACACGACGCGTTCATCCGTTTTGTTGAACACGTAAATTCTATCTGATATAGGATATAAAAATATTAAAATGAAAAACAAAAACAAGATGCAGATCAAAAAGATCACGGACAAACACGGCGTCACCCGCGAATATATCTTCTTTGAAGTAAAATTCAATCACTACCGCGACGTTTCAGATTCTCACGCGCACGAGGTAACGGATCGCTATGAGGAGAGAAGCTGTGAATGCGTGCTGGCACTTCCAAAAAGCTACTCCAAAAGAGGCAAGAAAACTCCCCTGATCCTGTCGTTCCACGGAGCGATGGGCAAGGTATGCGCCGCAGAGGATAAAACAGGCGGGATCTCCCTCGCATACAACTGTATTGACGCAGGATATGCCGCACTTGACGTTTGCGGCTCCGAGCCCGACGGATTTACCATGGGTTGCCCCGAGCATATATTTGCCGCATTCAAGGCTTACAAATTTGCTATTGAAAATTATAATCTCTCGGATCGCGTTATGGTAGCGGGCGGCTCTATGGGTGGTCACTCGGCAATGAATTTTGCCAACACCTTTCCCTCTATCGTATTGGCGGCGGGACTTTTCTACCCCCGACTCAATATGGACACCACGGATGTCGACGGACACTCCTGCCGTGGCACGTGGGACAAGACCAAGGTAAACAGTCTTGGGTTCAGCACCCACGAAAAAATAATAAGCGTATACCGTTTTCCAAGTGACGAATGGTGCGAGGAAAACACCACGGGCTTCAACCCCCATCGCACTCGCTCGTTTACAGACGCTGACGGTAAGCGCGTTATAATTCCCCCCTGCCCTATAAAAATATGGCAAGGACTTGACGACGTGACGGTAGATCCCGTTCTCACAAAGGAATACGTGGATTCCATTCACCGCGCAGGCTGTTATGCAGAGCTTCATCTGCTTGATGGCGTCGCACACAAGACAACTCCCGTTATGCGAGAGGAGCTGGTCTTGTGGTTTAACAGATTTATTTAAAAATATTTAACCTATCAAGGAGGATACGGTAATGATTACAGATAAGCATAAAATAATTTACGCAACAGACCTTATCGGATATGAAAATCAGGCAAATTTATTGCATGAGATATTAGAGGTAACACTCGGCATTGACGTTCCGGTATCTAACGATACACGCGCAAAGCCGACTGAGTATGAGATTCTTATCGGTCACACCAACCGCCCGCTTTCACAGCGCGCTTACGAGGGAGAGGGTGCAAAGAGACTTATGTCTCACGAGATCATCATAGAAGGCAACAGCATACAGCTTGCCTGCGGCGGCCCTTATTCCGCAAGGTTTGCGGTGCTGACTCTCGGAAAGGCACTCGCCGAAGGCTCTCTTGACTCCTACGTAAATAAGAGAGTTGAGCTTACCACCGAGCACGTTCCTCACACCGAGGGCACCGACGCGCGTATTATGAGCATTAACGTGCTTGGACAGTGCTACATCAAATCAAATCACAACGGCAAACATCCCGTATCCAGCGAACGCGCCGAGATATTGGCAAAGCTTTTAGTTGACTACACGCCCGACCTCGCGGGAGTTCAGGAAATGGACGTGAAATTCCACGCACCGCTTGACGCGTATTTTGAGGTACTCAAGCAGCACTACGGCCTTGAGTATGCCATAGCCCTCACCCAACACGGCAAAAAGACAAACGACTGTCCGATAATCTACCGTGCGGACGAATACGAGCTTGATTACGAGAATTTTGTCCCCGCAAACTACCATATCCCCGAAAAGTATAACACTATGTACCCCTGCGGAGTTGCAAGCACCAAGTTCACCGACAAGCGCGATCCCACCGTACAGGTCGCAATGATATCTAACCACTGGCACTGGGAAAAGGAGGACGTCGCCCTCGATCCCCCGAGACAGCAGATAGACGCTGACGATTTAGCGGCGACCACTAAATTTTTGGAAGAGACCTACCCCGGCGTAAGAGTTTTCAGCACGGGAGACTTCAACAGCCATCGATTCCAGGAAAAATACTTCAACCGCTATCTTGAAGCCGTTGACGGAGTTGCGGCAGATCAGATCGCCATCGCAAACGGCGTTCACACACCCGCACTCGTACACATGGGATATCTTATAGATCACATCGTCGGCAAGAAGGGCACGTTTGACGTACTGCTTCACGCCCCCACAAAGAATCGCTCCGACGTACTGACCGATCACAAGCCCATTTACGCTGATATTAAATTTATTTAATCATAAATATAATAGGAAGGGAAAAATTTTATGAAAAAGCTTTTATCACTCGTGTTGGCACTCATATTTATTATGGGCTGTCTTGCCACCATGTCCTCTTGCGCTATTTTAGACATTTTTAATACTGACAACAAACCGGGCGAAGACGTCCCCCCTGTAATCGAGCCCCCCATCACTGAGGAGACTGACGTTGCCATAATCAAGGACGGCGCACCTCAGTTCACAATCGTTTATCCCGACGGTTCTTCCACTGAGCTCCGTGAGAAGCTCACCGCTCTCACCGCGCAGATCAAGAAAACCACCGGCGTTACCATGAAGTCCATCAAAGCCTCTGAGGCTACCGACCCCAACGCGAGATACATACTCCTCGGCGCTACGGGTCACGAGGCGTCTTTCGCCGCAATGGAATCTCTGTCCAACAATGAGGATGCCTACAACATCGTGGCAGAAGGCAGGCACATCGCTTTCGTAGCTCACTTCGAAAGCACTCTTCTCACCGCGATAGATTATTACACCTTCAACTCTATCGAAGACAACTATGACAGCGAGACCGAGACCCTTATCTTTGAAGACCGCAACCGCAAAGGTAAGGACCCCCTTGCCACCGCATTCGATATGAACGATATCGATAAGTACACCATCATTTACAGCCCTGAAATGCCGGATTACTACAATACCGCAGTATCCATCAAGAATCATATCGCATCCGTAACCGGTGTATCCCTCAAGATCCGCAAGGACTACGAGGCTATCGAATCCCCCTATGAGATAATCGTTGGAAACACCAACAGATACATCTCTCAGAAGAACTACAAGAACAGCGCTCGCCTTATGGAATACAGAATAGTCGTTGACAAGGGCTGCTTGCAGGTGGTTTGCGGCGGACTTTATTCCGCAAACGCAGTTCTTCCTCAGCTTTTTGACTCGCTTCTTACAAAGAGTAGCGTAGTTATCAAGAACGGTACTCCCCTCTCGGGAAATATGGCGCAGGAAAAGGTGCCTCACTCCGAGGGCACGGACGTTCGTGTAATGACAGCAAACATTCTCGCGCAGTCCTCCACCTCTCTTGCTGAGGGCTTCCCCCCTTCTATTGAACGTGCGGAAATATTCGCAAAGATACTCCTTGACTACTCCCCCGATTTCGTAGGTGTACAGGAAGCAGACGCAAATTATGCGCGTGCTATGTCTCATTACTTCGAGGTGATCAAGAAGATCTACGGAATTGAGTACAGCTCAACAAAGACAGATATTGACGGCACACCCATAGCAAACTACATTCTTTACCGTTCAGACAAGTATACTCTTAAGTCCCAGAAGGCAGAGCTTCCCAGCTATGCTGTAACATCCACCTCCAACTTCTATCACAGCGTACTGTCCAGCGCAATGTTCGTAAGCAAGAGCAATCCCTCCATCGAAATCGGTATGCTCTCTGCTCACTGGCACTGGGAAAAGGAAAGCGCAGTTGTTGGCACGCCTAAGCAGAAGATAGATGCTGAGCAGATGGCGGCTGAATACAACAGACTTCAGCAGGCGCACCCCAACGCAAAGATCTTCTGCACGGGTGACTTCAACAGCCACAGATTCAAGAATAAGTACTTCAACGAATTCCTCGCAGCTATCAACGGCGCGGTGGCAAGTACTATCGCTAAGAATAACGGCGTACTCACCCCCAGCTTCCAGCACTACACTCCCCTTCAGTACATCGACCACATCATCAGTACTGACGGTACGTTTGACGTGCTTAAGCATGCAGGTACAAACAACCACTCAAACAAGCTTACCGACCATCAGCCCGTTTACGCTGATATCAAATTCACAAAATAAAGGAAAATCGTATGAATAATACCGAAAACACAAAAAACACAGAGAATCTTGAGGCAACGGCTGACGTAAAGGTCGCTAAAAAGCCTAACAAAAAGGTTCTTATAATCGCAATTGCAGCAGTCCTCGCAGTAGCTATTATTGCAGGCGTGCTTATAGTTCTTGGCGTATTTGGCGGCAAGGACGAGCCCCCCGTTATCGAGACCGCAAACATAATTGAAAACGGCGTGGCAAATTACGCTATCGTTTACCCCGACGCTTGCTCAGGCGTTCTTGACACTCAGCTCATCTCTCTCATTTCCGCCGTTCAAGCCAAAACAGGCGTAAGACTTGATATGATAAAAGCGTCTCATGCAAACGATCCTGATGCAAACTACATACTCATCGGCGCTACCGGCTTTGCGGAGTCCGAGGCGGCAGTAGCTTCTCTTAAGGGTAACGAAGACGCCTACACCATTGAGAAGGCAGGCAAGCACATAGTATTTGCAGGACATTTTGACAGCTCTACCGCGTCTGCCATAGAATACTTCGTACTCAATATGCTCAACAGCGGATATGACGCAACCACCAACACCCTCACTCTCAAGGAGCATTGGTTTGACGGCACGGTTGCATTCCCCGCATCCTTCGACGCGGAAAATCTTTCCCTCTACACCATAGTTTACAGCTCCAAGACCACCAACGCCAAGGCAACCGCTGAAAAGATACAGCAGCGCATCAAAGATACCACAGGTAGAACCCTTGAGGTCAAGAGAGATACAGGCGTATCCGAGTCCGCGTATGAGATAATCATCGGCGAGACCAACAGAGCGCTCTCCCAAAAGTGCTACGACAAGACTTACCTTATGGAATATGAGTTCGTAGTTGAAAAGGGTCAGCTTCAGATAGTCTGTGGCGGTCTGTATTCTGCAAGAATGGCAGGATACGAACTTGCTAACTTACTTACAAAAGAGGACTTCTCCTTCGCTACCGGAGCTCACGGACGTACAAACCTCGCAACTAAGAACGTAGCTCACACCGCAGGCACTGACGCGCGTATCATGACTGCAAATATCCTTTCGTACGGACAGATAACAAGCCAAGGAATGAATTTCCCCATCTCCGACGAGCGTGCAGAAATATTTGCAAAGATACTCGTTGACTACACCCCCGATTTCGTAGGTGTTCAGGAAATGGATTCCACGTTCCAGAAGCCTTTCAATAACTTCCTTAAGATCATCAAAGAGACGTACGGAATAGAATATTCCATCGTTCTTACCAAGGCTAACGGCGCGACCAACCACAGCCCCATCATTTACCGTTCTGATAAATACAAGTGCGATTATCAGAAATTCACTCCCGTTTCCTACGCTAAAAATCCCACCAAGCAAAAAGAAACAGGTGAATTGGAGTATGGCAGCGGAATTTCAAGTGCAAAGTTCACAAGCCTTACCGATCCCACCAAGGAGATAGCTATTCTCTCTTCTCACTGGCACTGGGAAAAGGAAATCGCGTCGGGTACTGACAATCAGTATTACGATGCCAAGGAGATGGAGGCAGTTATCAACGAGGTTGCTGCTAAGTACCCCAACGCTAAGATATTCAGCACGGGTGACTTCAACAGCCACAGATACTCAGGAAAGTATCTCAGAATATTCCTTGAAAACACCGACGGTGAAATTGCAAGCACCATAGCTAAGAAGAACGGAGTTCTAAAGCCCAGCTTCCAGCATATGAATCAGTACATCGACCACATTATAGGTAAGAAGGGTACGTTTGACGTACTTCTCCACCAGGGTACTGATAACGGCTCCAAGACACTTACCGACCACCAGCCCGTTTTTGCTGATATTAAGTTTACAAAGTAAAAAATAAGGTATTAAAATATGAGAAACATTATTGATGATCCCGCAAAAAAGAAAAACGCCGCTAACATAAAAATAATCGCATCGGTCATCGCAGTTCTCTTGATCATTAGCTGCACGTTTATTATGTACTCGTGTAATAATAAAAAATCCACGCAGATCATCAAGAATGGAACACCTCAGTACACTATCGTCACCCCCGACAACTGCTCAGACGCACTCAGCGCAGAAATATCCGATTTGATCTCAAAGATAAAGACCGAAACGGGTGTTGAGCTGAGCTGTATCAAGGCTTCCGAAGCTACCGATAAGAACAAGGCTTACGTTCTTATCGGATCTACGGGCTTTGAAGAATCAAATTCGGCAATCGAAGCACTCGGGGCAAACGCGGACGCGTATACCATTGAACCATCAGGAAAACACGTAGTGGTAACGGGGCATTTTGACTCCGCAACAGCAGACGCCGTCAAGTACCTTGGCGAGCATCTCGTCAGCGAGGGCTACAATGCCTCATCGCAAACTCTCACGCTCACAGCCTACGCGTTTGAGGGCGCTACCGCGCTCCCCAAAGCCTTTGAGGTAAGTGAGCTCTCCCGTTACACCGTAATATATTCAGATAGTACCCTCGGCAACCAAGAGGTTGCAGAGAAGATACAAAAGCGTATCCGCGACTATACCGGAATTACCGTAAACGTCGGCAAGGATACCGAGACACCCGAGACGGCTTATGAGATAATAGTAGGAAAAACCAACAGACGTATCTCACAGAAATACTTCGAGGGAAAAACTTACCTTATGCAGTATAAGCTGGTAGTTGAAAAGGGTCAGGTACAGATAATTGGCGGCGGCCCTTATTCCGCAAAGCTTGGAGGATACGCGCTTGCAAGTATGCTGATGGATAAAAATCTCTCACTCACAGCAGGCACTCACTCCGAGATGGACGTAGCCACCGAGAGCATTCCGATCACCGAGGGCGCTGACGTGCGTATCATGACGGCAAACCTTCTTACCGACGAGGCGGTGACCGAAGCCACGAGAGACAACTTCCCCGTTCCAGCAGAACGCGCAGAAATACTCGCAAAGATACTCGTTGATTACACTCCCGACTTCGTAGGCGTTCAGGAAATGAGCGCAGGCTTTGTAGAGCCGCTCAATGATCTTCTTAAGATCGTCAAGGATACCTACGGGCTTGACTACTCCGTAATACTTACCGAGTGGAAAGGCAAGTCAAACCACTGCCCTATCATCTATCGTGCGGACAAGTACAGACTTGACTATCAGAATCTTACCCCCGCGTATTATCTGCCCAACGGAACTCCCCCTTCAAAGAATTGGGGAAATTGGTACGACAACGCAACCGCCGCGGCGAAGTTTACAAGCCTTACTGATCCCACCGTTGAGATCGCCCTGCTGACGTCTCACTGGTATTGGGAAACAGAGCAGGAGGCCGCAAACAACGGTCTTATTCGTCAGGAGATAGACGCCCGGACTATGACTGACGTATTCAATTACGTCAAAGAAACCTTCCCGAATGCAAAAATATTCTGCACGGGTGACTTTAACAGCCATCGCTTCAGCGGTAAGTATTTCAATCAATTCCTTTCGAACATAAGCGGCGCGGTAGCAAGTAATATTGCACGCTCCAATGGAGTTCTCAAGGAGAGCTACAAGCACCAGGGCGTGTATATCGACCATATCATAGGCAAGAACGCTACCTTTGACGTGCTTCTCCACAGTGGAACCAAGAACGCTTCAAGCACGCTGACAGACCATCAGCCTGTTTTCGCGGATATTAAATTCACAAAATGACAAAAAAATACCGTCGCAGTTTAGACTGCGACGGTATTTTTTGTTATACTCTGCCTCCCCACGCCGTCATCCTCGAACGAGCATCCCCTACGAAAAAACAACATACTTTGTAGGGACCGGCGTCCCCGACGGTCCAAGCCTGTAATAAAGTAACTTTTACATAGAAATGGACTGTCGAGGACGCCAGTCCCTACAAATCAAGTCGTCGAGGAGACTCCCCCGTTTTTTACCTTTTGTATATTATTTCCATTTTTTACCACAAAAATTTGTATCTTTTGCGATATGGAAATTTTTGTAAATATATTGAATTTTTCCCTAAAATATGGTAAAATATGGATGTAATGAAAAATACACGGAGGATAAAATTAAAAAATGGAAAAGACAACTAAAATATTGATCGCCGACGAGAATGCGGCAAGCAGACAGTCACTTATGTCAGAATTACGCAGAGCGGGCTACGCAAGCGTCGAGCTTGCGGCAAACGGAGAGGAAGCACTGCATAAGATAGATCGATTTCACCCCGACGTTGCCATAATCGACGTATGGCTCTCGGGTATTGACGGCATCGGAGTGCTTCGCAACAGCCGCAAGCTCAATTTCGGATCAGACAAGGTGCCCGCATTCATCGTGGTATCCATGGTGTCAAATCAAAGCGTTTTTATTGAAGCGGCAAATGCAGGGGCAGACCTTTGCCTGTTAAAGCCCTACAACACGGACAGCCTGTGCAATCATATCGCCTCGCTTGCTCAAAGCAGAGCCACCGAGGGCACGGCAGACGCAATGACAGGCGCACCCGACATAGAAACTCAGGTAACCAAAATAATACATCAGATCGGCGTTCCCGCGCATATAAAGGGATATCAGTATCTGAGGACGGCTATTTTGCTGACCGTCAAAGACTCGGATATAATCAATTCCGTCACAAAAATACTCTACCCTTCCGTAGCAAAGAAATATCAGACCACCACAAGCCGCGTTGAGCGCGCTATTCGCCACGCGATAGAGGTGGCGTGGGATCGCGGTGACGTTGACACACTCAACTCCTATTTTGGCTACACAATCCAAAACAACCGTGGCAAACCCACTAATAGCGAATTCATCGCCATGATCGCAGATAACCTCAGACTTCAATATAAGCTGTACTAAAGTAAAAACGGCGTGATACCCCTCGGGGAGTATCACGCCGAAATATTATGAGTTTATTTTCGGCTTATATTAACAAGAGACACCACTTGCCCTTATACTTGATAAGAGTCATTTCCTGTGTTTGACCATCCATCTTTACCTTTGCGATCTTAACGCCCTTGATGTCTTCAACATCGAAATCATCAATGATTTCCTCAAGATATTCAAAGCGCTTCTTAATCTCTCTCTTTTCAGAAGAGGTAGCGTCCTCGATCTTTACGATTCTATATTCAGCACCCTCCATGTAGGAATCTTCCATAGACTCCTCGAGCATTTCAATGTAATCGCTCTTGTCCATATTCTCATCCATCTCAAAGTAGAAGGAAGGAAGAACGCTTACGAATTGCTTTGCATCACAGTCAACTATCGCATCAAGACCTTTCTTAAGAACTGCCTTGGGGCTGGGGAAAATAACGGAAATAAGTATGCTGATAACGATGATAGCCGCAACCGCAGCACCACCGATAATACCAAACTTCTTGATCTTTTCCATACCTACCTTTTCCGCAATAGCCTTAACGTTCGGAACCTTCAGAGATACAGTGCTCGTAAGGCTGGGCTCTGCGGTAGCGGTAGCGCCCTGAGCTTCCTCGTTTACACTTACCTGCTCTGCAAATTCCGCAGGCTTGACTTCAGTGCCGCAAGCAGGACAGAACTTAGCATCGTCCAACATCTCCGCGCCACAATTTACACAAATTTTTGACATAGCCGTAATTCCTTTCTCGGTCATTTTTTGTAATAATACCGTCGTTTATCCGACGGCTTAAAAGACTCTGGTTCAATTATAGCACACATTTTTACAATAATCAAGAGAATATGACATTTTTTTCGCAAAGATTGTTTACAAATCCCCCTTTTTGTGATAAACTATGATAGAAATAACGATAAAGCGAGGGAGACACCTATGTATAAATATGAAACACACCTGCACACCTTTCCCGTAAGCGCTTGCGCCAAGAAGTCCGTAAGAGAGAACATTGAGTTTTACAAAAAGCTCGGATATGACGGGATTTTTATAACGAATCACTTTATAGACGGCAACGTATCCGTAGACCGCAACGCGCCGTACGATGAAAAGATCAATTTCTATTTCTCCGCATACGAGGAAGCCTTGGAGATAGGCAAAGAGATCGGACTGCGTATATTCTGCGGCATCGAAATGTCCTACAAGGGTACGGATTTTCTCGTATTTGGTCTTGACAAGGAATGGTGGCTCGCTCATCCGGAGATAGCAGAGCTTAAAAAGAGCGTACAGCTCCCCTTACTTATGGAGCACGGCGCGCTTATCTTCCAGGCGCACCCCTTCCGCGAGGCAAAATATATTGACCACATCAGACTTTTCCCCTGCGTTCAGGGTGTTGAGGTCATCAACGCAGGACGTACCGATCACGTCAACCAAATGGCAGAGCTTTACGCCGAGCATTACGGCAAGCTCAGGATCGCGGGCACGGATAATCACTTAGGCGCAGACGTCAAAATGCTTGCAGGAGTATGCACACAAAAGCCCATTGAGAGCGTTGAGGATTTCATCCACGCCATGACAAACGGTGAGGCGGAGCTTTTCCACGAGCCTAATCCCCTCGCACCCATAACGGAATAATAAAAAACGGCATATCGTCACCTCTGCAACTTTAGCGGAGAAAACAATTTCATAACGTAGGGCGGGGGCGTATTTGCTTACAAATGGGCTCCCGCCGCTTCGTTTTTTTAAGCAACATCTACATCGTAGGGGCGACCATTGGTCGCCCGTTTTTGTTTTCATAAAGGTATTTTTCGGTGGGAGCAAGCCCCCGCCCTACGACTATTTGTTTTCTGCGGATAATGGGTTCGGGCTTCTGCCCGATTTTGCGCGATGGACTGCCACGCGCTATGCTTGCCCCAGACGCGAGCGTCGGGGATTTCTATTTTTAATAGATTTTTCACTCTTGAATAAACATCATCGGAGGTGCTAAGTTGAATCAATAACAACTAATCCGTTATTGAAACAATACGATTATCATGGTATAATAATAGTGCTTCGAAGCTAATCAAAAGTAAGCAAAGGAGATAATGATGTTTTATTTGTCAGAAAATCTAAAAAAATATCGCATTATGAAAAATCTTACACAAGAGGATGTTGCAAGATATTTGGGTCTAACTCCTCAAAGTATTTCAAAATGGGAACGCGGTGAATGTTATCCCGATATAACGTTTCTACCCGCATTGGCAAACATATTTGAAACAAGTATAGATCTGCTTATAGGTATGGATACGATACGAGCACAAGAGACACGCTTCAACATTCACAAAAAAGCTTCTGAGTTTCAGCGTGACGGTGATTACGCTTCCGCAGAGAAAGTGTATAGAGATGCATTACTGATATATCCAAACAAACCCGGAATGATTTTGGGCCTTGCGGGAGTATTAGCTTTGCAGAACAAATCCGAGGAAGCGATTGAATTAATGGAGCGTGGATTGCCACTGTCTGTTAACGAGAAGCAAAAAGCGACAATGCGTGCTACGCTTTGTTTTTTATATTTGAAGTGTGGAAAAACCGACAAAGCAAATGCACTTGCTTCCGAACTTCCTCACACAAGAGAAAGTCGCGAGGTAATTCAGCCTTTAATTCAAAAAGGGCTTAACGAGTCGGAAATAAATGACAATATTAGAAATATACTTCTCGGCGATGGAAAGAGCATTTGGTGATTATCCATCAACTTCAAAAAGCACAAGAAATCCATTATCGCCCCGCCTCGCGCGGGGCTTTTCTTTGTTTTGGCATATCAAAAAGCCTTCTCCTGTGGGAGAAGGTGGCAGCCGAAGGCTGACGGATGAGGAGTCTGTTTCGTTTTTTTCAAACACCTCATCCACCGCTAACGCGGTCCCCCTTCCCCCACTGGGGAAGGCTATGCAATTTTACCGCTAATTTGGCAAACCGTCGATATGCCGTTTTTTTATTATTTCTTTGCCATCAGCTTCTCAACCGCCGCAATTCTCTCGGCAAGCGGAGGGTGACTGTATTCAAGAACTACGTTGATTCGTGAGGGCGCAAGATGCGCGAAATTATCACGCGCCAGCTTTTTAAACGCCGTAACGGTTGCGTCGCCGTATCCCTCGATAACCGCCTGAGCATCAGCTCTGTACTCTGCCTTACGGCTGCGCGCATTCATAACGAGTGCGGTAAGCGGCTGAATAACTCCAAGCAAAATTCCCGTAAGAACGTAGGTAAAGCCAAAGTTAAGGCTATCAAAGCCAAAAGAAGTATAAAACTCGGGAACGGATGCGGCAAAATACACCGCAACTGCCATAAGAAGCATGTTCCCAATATTAAGTATCTGTCCCTTAAGAACGTCCTTATTGAGTCCGTGACCCATCTCGTGCGCGAAAATAGCGCAGATCTCCTCGGTAGTCATAGCATTAAGAAGATTATCGTAAAGCACGATCGTCTTCATTTTACCAAATCCCGTAAAATACGCGTTGAGCTTAGTGGTACGGCGAGAAGCGTCCATCACCTCTATCGCTTTTACCTTATAGCCATGCTTTTCGAGAAGCGCGAGCAGCTTATCCTTAAGCTCACCGTCCTCAAGAGGAGTAAACTTATTGCCGATTCGGCTGAATATGGGATAGAGGAAGGACATAACCATGGTAAACGCGAAAACAACCGCCGCAAATACAAGTATCATCCACGCGCCAAGCGCTCCGTACACGCCGTAAATAAGGCAAGCAAGACCAAAGGAAAGTCCGAAATTCAGAATAAGATCTCTGATACAATCGGTAATAAAGGTCTTTATAGTCGTCTTATTAAAGCCGTACTTCTGCTCGATAACCATATTCATTATGTAGCTTCTCACAACACCAGTCACGAAGTTAACGGCGGTAACGAGCAGGATGATCGCAAAAAGCTGTGTTATGGGATGCTCACCAAAGAGCGATGCGAACGCGGAGTACGCATTCGTTGCCAGAAGCGCGACCTCGATCACGCAGGAAATAATAGAGGTAAGTATCGCAAGACGCGACTGCTCTGCGCTGTATTTCTTCCACTTAACGTAAGTCTCAGCGTCATATACGTCCGCCATATTCTCGGGCGTAGGGTTATTTGCCGAGCGGTATCTGATAACGTTTAGCACGAGATCATAGATACCCGTAAGAACTGCCAATGCAATAAAAATCAGTTTCATAACAATCTCCTATATTCAATCTTCTTTAGCGTATTTCCAATACATTTCTCGGGTGTCATAGGTGGATGTAGAGGTTTTCACGGTGGACTGATCCTTGTTTATCCTTCCGACCTGCACACAAACGTACCGTCTGCCAGTTATATCGTCCACGCCTGCCGTCACGAAACAGCTCGTGGGGATATCCTCGTATCCCGTCTTGCCTCCAACTATCATTATGTCAGAGCCTTTTCCTGCGTAATGCGGTGCGGTATTTGCGTACTTGTGCTTCTCAAGTCGGCTGGTATACCAATCGCACCACATTCCCATCTGAGTGCTCTCGGTCTGCCCCTCTTGATATATATCAACGAAATACTGAGTATTTCTGCCAAGCACTGCAGTCGCGGCAGGATTATTCATTGCCGCCGCCATAATGGCCGCCATCTCTCGACAGGTGGTATAGTGATCGACGTTATAAAGTCCTGTGCAGTTGGTAAAATGAGTTGACGTAAGTCCGAGTGCCGCCGCTTTGGCGTTCATAAGCTCAACAAACTGAGCCTCGCCACCCGCTACGTAATCGGCAATAAGCCAGCACGCAAATGTATCCGACTGATAAATTATCAGATGCAAAACGTCCTCAACGGTAACGGTATATCCCGCCTTCCACTCAAACGCAACAGAGCCGCCCTTATTACCGGGCTCCTTATACTTATTTATCATCGCCTCGGTAACCGTAAGCCTTGCGTTTGCGTCCTTGGCATTCTCACACGCCACGAGAAGCGTCATAACCTTGGTCATAGATGCGGGGTAGACTCTCTCGTCTGCACTTTTTCCCGCAACCACAATGCCATCGGTGATATCGGTGAGGACTATCGCGGCGGAATCTATATCCTTATCCGCGCTTACGTCAAGTGTTTTATCAGCGGCCTCTGCAAGGTACGTACCCTCTGCCGTAACACTCGGCAGCATTATTTCAGTCTTAAGTCCGGGCTTTGAAAGCGAGGAAGCCGGCTGCTTGTTAGGTCTGCTTCCGCCACTGCCTCCACCTGTGTGAACGGTATAATCGTCGGCGTCCTCAATAGCGTTTACTATCATACACGTTGTCATTACTGCAAGAGAGACCAAAAACGCGCAAAACGTAACTATCAAAGCTATTGCGATATTCTTATTTATATGTATTTGCTGTTCTTTGCGATTATTTTTATTCATAACCAAACGTCCTTTGAATTGATACTATCTTATTTTACCATATTCGCAAGCTATTTTCAATAGTAAGCCCCGAAAAAATAAAAACGGCAGAAGAAAAATTTTTCTTCTGCCGTTTCTTTATTTATCTGATGCGCTTTCGCGACTTATATACCAATGGGGTTCTATGTTAAATTTATAAAAATCCTTTTGGAAACAGATAAAATTGCGATTACTTAGCGTAATCAATAGCGCGGCTCTCTCTGATAACGTTGATCTTGATCTGTCCGGGATACTTAACGTCCTCCTGGATCTTCGCCGCCATATCGCGAGCGATAATCTTCATGCCGTCATCATTGATCTCCTCGGGCTTGACCATAACTCTGATCTCTCTACCCGCCTGTACCGCATAAGCCTTGTCAACACCGGAGAAGCTCTTTGCGATCTCCTCGATCTTTTCAAGTCTCTTGATGTAGTTCTCAAGATCCTCACGACGTGCGCCGGGACGAGCCGCGGATATCGCGTCTGCCGCCTGAACGATAACTGCCGTGATGGTCTGAGGTTCAACGTCGCCGTGATGCGCTTCAATTGCGTGAATAATATCACGACCCTCTTTGTACTTCTTTACGAGATTTACGCCAAGCTCAACGTGAGAGCCTTCCATCTCGTGTGTCTGCGCCTTACCAATATCGTGGAGAAGTCCCGCGCGCTTTGCAACTACGCTGTCAACTCCAAGCTCGTCGGCTATCATACCGGCGATAAGCGCTACTTCTATTGAATGCTTGAGTACATTCTGACCATAGCTGGTTCTGTACTTAAGTCTGCCAAGCATTCTGATAAGCTCAGGATTGATTCCGTGGATACCCACGTCAAAGGTTGCCCTCTCTCCTGCCTGCTTGATTCCCGCCTCGACCTCGCGAGCGGATTTTTCAACGGTTTCTTCAATTCTGGAAGGATGTATTCTTCCGTCGGAAATAAGCTTTTCAAGCGTGAGTTTTGCAGTTTCTCTGCGAACGGGATCAAAGCTTGAAAGCGTGATCGCCTCGGGAGTATCGTCAATGATAAGCTCAACACCCGTAAGCTTTTCAAGCATCTGAATATTTCTTCCCTCACGTCCGATAATTCTTCCCTTCATATCCTCGTTGGGAAGCGAAACAACGGAAACCGTGGTCTCTGCCACGTGGTCTGCCGCACATCTCTGTATCGCGAGTGAAATAATATTCTTTGCCTTTTGATCAGCCTCTTCCTTGAACTGAACCTCAAGCTCAGTCATCTTCTGAGCGAGCTCGTGCTTGGTTGCAGATTCAACTCTTTCGAAAATTTCCTGCTTAGCTTCCTCGGTGGAAATTCCGGAAATTCTTTCGAGTATCTGCATCTCGCTCTCACGGAGCTGATTGATCTGCTCACCAAGAGCCTCGTTCTCCTTGATCTTTCTGTCAAGCTGTTCGTTCTTACGCTCAAGCGAGTCAGCTTTTTTGTCAAGGTTTTCTTCCTTCTGCGCCATTCTGCGTTCCATTCTGGAAAGGTCAGCTCTGCGCTCCTTAAGCTCCTTTTCAGCCTCGTTTCTCTGTCTGAGGATATCCTCTTTTGCAGAGATAAGGGCTTCCTTCTTCAGTGTTTCAGCCTGCTTCTTGCCTTCTTCACGAACTCTCTTTGCTTCTTCTTCAGCCGAGCCTATTTCCGCCTCAGCCTTCTTTTTTCTTGTGTTGTAACCCACAAAATAAAAAGCAATTGCAGCAACGACGAAGCCGATAACACCGCCAATTACGTAATCCATAAAGCACCTCCTTGTCTTTTCGTTTTCAATATTACATATTTCATCACATAATACTTTTAACAAATCGCAAGTCGAGCTTTTTTACCTGCATTAAATATTAAAATTTCAATTATCGATTAAAACAAAACAGAATATCTTAACAATCTTAACACGGGCAACAAGCCCAGACAAACGATATGCCATCATACTATAATTATGACATATACATATATTTTACACGATTTTCAACAATTTGTCAAGTGTTTTTGTCCATTCAGCGTTATTTATTTGCGTTTTCTGCCGCAAATTCTCTGTGTTTTAATCTGTTTTTGGAAAATAACATGGGAATTATGGAAACGCAGATCATTCCCGCGGCAATTCCAAAGCCGATAATAAGCGTCTTTACCATATTGTCAAACGCGGCAGGATAATCGTTGTTGATAAAGCTTGAGATCGCGTAATACAAAAAGCTTCCGGGGGCGAGTGATATTACGCTTGAAAGCGAAAATTCTATCGTAGGCGTTTTAAAAATACGCGCAAGTATCTCTGAATACGCCGCACCCGCTATCGCACCGACAAAGTTGGATATAAATACGCCCTGTCCGTAAAAATCACAGAAAAACCACGCGGCATACGCCAAAAAACCGCCAAAAGCCGCGAAGAAAAGATATTTGGGACGTATTTTTACGATAAGCGAAAAGCCAAGAGTTCCGACAAATGAGGTGATAGATCCTATCAAAAAAGCCATCCAGTTCATTATAACAGACCTCCAAGCAAAAGCATTGCGGCAAGATAGCCGATCGCGATAATTACCGCCGTCATCACAGCCTGTATCATACGCAGAGCGCCCGACAAAAGATTGCCGTACATAAGGTCACGCAACGAGTTACCGAAATCAAGTCCCGGGATAACCAGCATTATCGCGCCAATGGTGATGTACTGTATATTCTCACCTATCCCGAGAGCCACGGAAAGTATGGACAGCACCGCAAGACAGAAGGATTCCACCACGGTCCTCGCAATAACGTTCAGGTTTTTCTTACCCGCAAAATATCCGATAATTCCAAGAAGCATTCCAACCAAAGCCGCGGCTATGCCGTCACGCACGGTTCCGCCGAAAAACAGGGCAAATCCGCCTGACATAAGAGCGTTACCCGCAACTACGAAAAACGAAGAGTACGGCTTTGATTTCTTTGCTGTATATATCCACTGCTCCACCTCGTCAAGCGAGGGCTTTTCACTGCATATACGGCGTGATATGCCGTTAAATTCCTCAAATTTGCTCAGATCCTTGGATACGCCGTAAACTCGTCGCATCTGCGAGGAATAACTACCGTCGGGCATTCTTATAGCTGCGATCAGCAGCGAGGTGATAACGAACACCTCAACGTGAGCCACGCCGTAAGCATGGCAAATACGCTCCATAGAATCCTCAACTCTATGTACCTCTCCCCCACTTCTGAGCATATGCTCACCTATATCAAGTACTACGCACAGCAGTCTGTCCGTGTCGTTCTCGTGAGGTGAAGGAACGATACTCGCCGTCGCTTCCCCCGAGGGAGCCGCCACAGTCTGCCACGGAATTTTTTTGATCATATAAACCTCTGAATGAGTAAAATTAAAATCATAGCAAATTATATCACAATCCCGTCCGATTTGCAATAGAGTTGTAAAATAAATATGGTGGAAAATTTTTAATAATGAGATAATTCACTTAGAGTAGAAACGGGAGGAGCAAGCCCCTCCCCTACGGCGTGATAACATAATGCGTTGTAGGGACAGGCGTCCCCGACTGTCCGTTCGGGCGTAAATGTTACTTTATGACCGTAAGGGGCGTCGAGGACGTCGCCCCCTACAACGTATAACATTATTTATCCGTAGTGGCGGATTCTATATCCGCCAATTTTAATATAAATGTTACTTTAAACCCATGCGGGAGGCGAAACGCCTCCCCTACAATGTGCAACATTATTTATCCGTAGGGGTTAGCGCCTACGACAACCCGAATTGTAGGGGGCGACGTCCTCGACGCCCCATTACGATATAAATGTTACTTTTTGCCCACTCGGGAGCATATTGAATGCTCCCCTACGAAGAATAATGTTATCTATCCGTAGGGACAGGCGTCCCCGACTGTCCGTTCGGGCGTAAATGTTACTTTATGACAAAGGACTATCCATCGCAACATATAACACCACACAAAAAAATATCCACGCGATCATACGATCACGTGGATATTTAAATACTTTATTCAGCCCAAAAGAATTAGCCGAGCTTAGACTGGTTGATCTTAATGCCGGGGCCCATTGTGCTTGCGATAACGCAGCTCTTAATGTACTGACCCTTTGCAGCAGCAGGCTTTGCCTTGATAACTGCGCCTACGAGTGTGTTGAAGTTCTCAGCGAGCTTCTCTGCACCGAAGGATGCCTTACCGATAGGACAGTGAATGATGTTGGTCTTGTCAAGACGGTACTCGATCTTACCTGCCTTAGCCTCAGTTACAGCACGTGCAACGTCGGGAGTAACGGTTCCTGCCTTAGGAGAAGGCATAAGTCCCTTAGGACCGAGAACCTTACCGAGCTTACCGATAACGCCCATCATGTCGGGGCTTGCAACTACAACGTCAAAGTCGAACCAGTTTTCCTGCTGGATCTTATCTGCGTACTCAACGCCACCTGCGTAATCTGCGCCTGCGTCAAGTGCCTTCTGTACGTTGTCACCCTTTGCGAATACAAGTACCTTTACAGACTTACCTGTACCGTTGGGGAGTACTACCGCACCTCTAACCTGCTGGTCAGCGTGACGGGAGTCAACGCCGAGGCGGATGTGGATCTCGATAGTTTCATCAAACTTTGCCTTAGAAGTCTGGCAAACGAGTGCCAGTGCCTCAGAGGGATCGTATGCTTTGCTCTTATCTACGAGCTTTGCGCTGTCAATATATTTCTTTCCCATTTTCAATACCCTCCTTAGTCCTCAACTACAACGCCCATGGAGCGAGCTGTACCAGCTACCATGCTCATAGCTGTCTCAACGCAAGATGCGTTAAGGTCGGGCATCTTGAGCTCAGCGATCTTTCTAACCTGCTCTGTGGTGATCTTTGCAACCTTAGTCTTGTTAGGCTTTGCAGAGCCGGACTCGATCTTAGCTTCCTTCTTGATAAGAACAGCTGCGGGAGGAGTCTTTGTGATAAATGTGAAGGAACGGTCTGCATATACTGTAATAACTACAGGAATGATAAGACCGATGTCATTCTTTGTTCTTTCGTTGAATTCCTTTGTAAATACGGGAATTGCAACACCATACTGACCGAGAGCCGGTCCTACGGGAGGCTGCGGAGTTGCCTTACCAGCGGGCAGCTGCAGCTTGATGTAACCCATAACTTTCTTTGCCATAATTAAAATACCTCCAAACGTGGTGATTTACGGGAGAATTCCAAAAATTTTTCTCCCTCCCACTTTTTAAAAAGCCTTTCGGCTCACGCAAGCTTTACGCTCGTTGCGTCAAGCTCAACAGGCATGTCACGGCTTCCACGCTTAACGAGAACCGTAACTTTCTTAAGATCGTCGGAAATGACCTGAATAACTCCCTTATAGCCTTCGAACAGACCATCGGTAACAGTTACCGTGTCGCCTACCTTAACGGCAAGCTCAACTCTGCTGCTCTCAATGTTAAGCTGCTCTACCTCAGCATCCGTAAGCGGAGTGGGGCGTGATCCGGGGCCTACGAATCCCGTAAATCCCGTAATAGACTTAACTGCGTGCCAGCTCTCGTCTGTCATAACCATTTTTATGAAGACGTAGCTCGGGAAAATCTTAAGTACGACTTCCTTTTCCTTGTCGCCGTTCTTTTCTATAACGGTCTCAACGGGAACGCGGATGTCAAAAATAAGATCTTCAAGTCCTCTGTTTTCAACGATTTTTTCAAGGCTTGCCTTTACCTTGTTTTCATAACCCGAGTAAGTGTGCGCCACGTACCATCTTGGGCCAACGTTCATTTCATTGATATCGCTCATATCAATTCCTCATTAGAAGAAACTTGCGAGTGCGCTGATTCCTTCGGAAAATGCGTAATCAAGCGCACCTATAACTATCGCACAGGCGATAACGATCACCAATACGACGCCGGTATTCTTGAAAACCTGCTTCCATGAGGGCCAAACGATCTTCTTGGTTTCGCTCTTGAATCCTCTCCAAGTCTCCTTGAAATTGCCCTTCTTCTTTTCCTTAGCGGGCTTTGCGGACTTTTCAGAAGCTTCAACGACCTTCTTTTCCTTATCTGCCATTATTTCCTCCTCTCAGAATCACTTGGATTCTTTGTGAAGAGTGTGCTTGCGGCAGAACCTGCAGTACTTCTTGAGCTCAAGTCTGTCAGGATCGTTCTTCTTGTTCTTCTTTGTGTCGTAATTTCTCTGCTTGCACTCTGTGCATACGAGAGTAATCTTGACTCTTGCATCATTAGCCATTTTCGGCACCTCCCATTAAATTTTATTTGACACCTTCGGATGCCCGAAAGCGTCCTGTGTACCTCCCTCACACGAACAGTTTGTCTGCCTTTGGCGCTTTGTGGCACAACAAAAAAGCCTACTCGCAGAGGTAAGACCTATTATATCACTATTCAAGCACTTTGTCAAGGTTTTTTTGAAAAAAAGTGAGTTTTTTACAAATAACGTAATGAAACGGTCTGTCAAGCGTTACCGACAGACCGTTTCATTATAAATATAACGTATATTATTCGCCGTCAAGCGCCTCGAGATCCTCTTCGGCGATGATACACTCGAATTTTTCTCCGCAAGCGGGGCAAGCGATCTCCTCGGGATCGATGCTTCCGTCGAAGCAAACGATCTCGCCGCAAGCAGGACACTCTGCCTCGTAGAAATCATCCTCATCACAATCGCAGCCGCAATCGCAATCACAGTCGCAATCACAGTCGCAGTCGCAATCACACTCGTCCTCGCAAAGAAGCTCCTCTACCTCGCCGAGATCCTCGTCGATCTCCTCGATGTATTCGCCAAGCTCTGCAACCTCATCGTCAAGATCCTCGATAGCCACTGCCATATCGGATACAAGCTCGAGAAGTGCCGCGATAACCTTGCCCTCCTTGGATGCCGTATCAAGCTCCATGCCGTCGCAAAGGCCCTTTATATAAGACGCTCTTTCGTTAAGTGTCATCTCACACATACTGCACCTCCTGGGATTACGCGCGGGAGAGATACTCGCCCGTTCTTGTGTCTATCTTAAGAACCTCGCCCTCGTTGATAAAGAGCGGAACCTTAATAACCGCACCTGTCTCAAGAGTTGCGGGCTTTAAGGTGTTGGTTGCGGTGTTACCTGCGAAACCGGGGTCAGTCTGAGTTACTGTAAGCTCAACGAACGTGGGAGGCTCAACGCCGAATACGTTACCCTTGTAGGAAACGATCTTGCAGAGCATCTCTTCCTTAACGAACTTGAAGCTGTCGGGAAGCTTGTCGCTGTTGAGGGGAAGCATATCAAAGCTTTCCATATCCATGAAGTAATAGAGATCGCCGTCGTTGTAAGAATACTGCATCTCTCTTCTCTCAATATAAGCGTTTTCGAACTTATCAGTAGGGCTGAAGGTTCTTTCAATAACCGCGCCGGTGATAACGTTCTTGATCTTAGTGCGGACAAAAGCCGCTCCCTTACCGGGCTTTACGTGCTGAAATTCGATTACCTGATATACGTTGCCGTCCATATCAAAGGTAATACCGTTTTTAAAATCGCCTGCTACTACCATTTTTGCAGTCCTCCGTTTAAAAAAATATCGTATTTGATGTTTGCGCAAATTTTGACGCATACTAAATTCATTTTATTATACACTATTTTCTCGCAAATTTCAAGTGTTTTTTTGCATTTTTCCAAAAAAATATAAAATTTCCCCATCGGAAACCCTAAAACTCGGACGCGCCCCGAGCTTACGTTTTGGAAAAGCCTCGCCCGAGGCGGCAATTTATAGTGTAAAATGCTCTTTTTTCATAAAATTAAGGTGCTGTATTTGTGAGTAATAACCTAAAATATACAAAGTCCGTTGACAATATGAAAAAAATATCTTATAATTATATTTGTATATATTTATAGCAATTTATTTGTACGAAAGGGATCTTTCTTATGATAAGAAGTATGACTGCCTTTGGCAGAGCGAAGGGTTCTGTGGGCGGCAAGGAGATAACCGTTGAGCTGCGTTCGGTGAATAACCGTTTTTTTGATTGCTCGGCAAAGCTCCCCCGCGCATTTTCCTTTCTTGAAGAAAAGATAAAGCCCCACCTCCAATCCCGCTCTATCTCGCGTGGAAAAGTGGACGTTTTTATTTCTATCGACGTCGTTGACACGCCCGACGTAGTCATCGACATCGACGAGGGCTACGCCGCCGCCTATATAAAGGCTCTGCGTAAGCTCAGAGATCAGTTTGATCTTAACGACAACATAAGCGTAATGAGCGTAGCGTCCAACAAGGACCTGTTCGTTATCAAGAAATCCGAGGAGGATACCGAGAAGGAATGGGCAGATCTCTGCACCGTGCTTGACGTGGCGATCGACAAATTCCTCGCCGCAAGAGAGCGCGAGGGACAAAATATCCGTCTTGACCTCGAAGGCAAAATAGCTTCTATCAGTGAAAAGGTAACGCGCATCGAAGCTCTTTCCGAGACCGACACACGCGAATACCGCATCAAGCTCGAGCAAAAGCTCAAGGATATGCTGTCCGACAGCCGCATAGTATTCGACGAGAACAGAATACTCACCGAGTGCGCGATATTTGCAGATAAGATAGCCATCGACGAGGAGCTTGTACGCCTGCGCTCACACTTTGACGGCTTCTCTGAGATCCTCTCGGCTGACGAGCCCGCAGGCAGACGTCTTGATTTTCTCGTTCAGGAGATCAACCGCGAGACCAATACCATTGGATCAAAATGTCAGAATTCCGCAATCGCAAAGCTCGTGGTGGATATCAAGTGCGATATCGAAAAGATACGCGAGCAGATACAGAACATCGAGTAATCCCAAAAGGAGAGCAAAGATATGAAGTTTATAAACATAGGCTTTGGAAACATGGTATCGGCTGACAGAATAGTTACCATCGTCAGCCCCGACTCCGCCCCCGTCAAAAGACTTGTTCAGGACGCCAAAGACAGCGGACGCGTTATAGACGTTTCCTGTGGCAGAAAGACACGCGCGGTCATCATAACCGACAGCGAGCACGTTATACTTTCCGCAATTCAGGCTGAAACCATCGCAAACCGCGTTGACAACGCAGATATCGCGGACGACGAAATCGAAGAATAATAAATCAAACATTCAAAATACGGAGATAATCATGAAAAAAGGACTTTTAGTTGTAGTATCAGGCCCCGCAGGAAGCGGTAAAGGAACTGTCGACGCCCATCTTCTCAAGAGAGACGATTTCGTTTACTCGGTATCCGCTACCACCAGAGCTCCGCGTCCGGGTGAAGTTGACGGCGTTCACTACCATTTCATTTCGGTAGAGGAATTTAAAGAAAGACTTGAGCGCGGCGATATGATCGAATATACCCAGTACTGCGGAAACTTCTACGGAACACCCAAGAAAGAGGCTGAGGAGGTTTTGGCATCCGGCAGAAACCTCATACTTGAAATTGAGGTAGAGGGAGCGCACAACGTCAAAGCAAAATACCCCGAAGCCGTTCTCATACTCCTTCTTCCCCCCTCATATTCAGTTCAGGAGCAGCGTCTGCGCGGCAGAGGCACCGAGACTGAGGAAAAGATACTCGAGCGTCTCGCGGCGGCTCGTCAGGAAGTCACGTTCGCAAACGACTACGATTACATCGTTTATAACTACGACGGCAAGGACGCCGATGCCGCTGAGGAGATCTTGCACATAGTAATGGCAGAAAAGGCGGCTATTTCCCGTAACCCCAACGTTGCCGAGCTTTATCTCAAAGGCTGATAATCTACGACAACTGATTTTTGCGAGATTCCAAACGCGACTTGTCGCGTTTGATCTTCCCTAACGGTCAGATTTCGACTGCGTTCTCCCCGTGTCATTCTGAGCGGAGGACAACGTCCGAAGTCGAAATTTTGCCTCGGCAAAATCGCCGCAGGCGGAATCCCGGGGAGAACTTCGCTCAGAATGACACGCTGAGCGTGTCGCAAAAATCATATATTGCAACTCATTACACAGTAAAATCAAAAAATAAATATATAAAACATTTTTAAGGAGAAAAAACAATGCTTTACCCTACTATCGACCAGCTTACCAAGGATCAATTCAACCGCTATGAGCTCGCTCTCGCAACCGCAAAGTGCGCAAGAGCTCTGACAAACGAATACGTTGAGCAGAAGGAAGCGGCTGAAAAGGCAGCAACCGGTAACAAGGACGCTGACCGCAGCGTTATCAACGCTATCAACAAGGAGTACCGCGAGGAGAAGGCAGTAAAGAACGCCATCACAAAGATCCACAACGGAACTTATAAGATCGTAAGAACCGAGCCCACAGAGGAAGTAGCAGAAGAAGCTACCGCTGAGGAAGTAACCGAAGAAGCTACCGACGCAGAATAATTCTTGACTCTGCACTCGCGGGAGGAGCAAGCCCCTCCCCTACAACTGCTCTCTTAACTCTGCACTCTTAACTCTTCACTCTGCACTCTTCATTCTGCACTCTTCACTCTCCCGGAGGGATAACTATGTCCGAATACGCAGGAATACGTCTTCTCGACGTACCGTATTGTCTTGACAATACCTTTGATTATTATATACCACCAGATCTCCGCCGTGATATTCTCTGCGGAGATTTTGTCACGGTTCCTTTTGGAACTGCCAATAAGTCAAGACTCGGACTCGTGACCTCCCTTAAAGATGCGCCTGAAAACGCAGGCGTCACCTGTAAGCCCATACTATCGGTATGCGATAAGAGCCTCTCTCTTGGCGAGGAAGCGCTTGGACTGTGCCATTTTATTGCAGAGCAGACGCTGTGCACCGTGGGAGACGCGGTAAGGGCAATGGTACCCGCCTCGGTGCTGTCAAAGCTCGAGGACGTGTATACGCCCGTCGAAAACGCCCTTCTGCCCGAGGAGCTTGACTCCCCTGCCCTGTTTATATACGAGTATATCGTAAAGAAAGGCAAGGCGACCCTTGCTTCTCTGAATGCTAAATTCGGCCCTGCCACAAAGCCCGCCCTCAAAGCACTTATCGACGCAGGCGTGATAGTTCACGAATGTCAGCTTAAGGCGGAATCGGCAAAGACCGAGGAATTCTGTCAGCTTATTATTTCACGTGCGCGCGCACAAATGATATGCGAGGGGGAGGAATCCCCAAAACTCCGTTCTGCAAAGCACGTCGAGCTTCTCGAATATATGATAAGCGCCGTTGGTGAGGACGAAGAGGTTGCCGTCGCCGAGCTACTCAGCGACTGTTCAGCAACCAAAGCGCAGTTGAATGCGCTTTGCGATAAAGGACTTTTACGCATAAACAAGCACACGATTGACAGAAGTATAGTTTCGCAGAAAATCGACAAAAAAGAATCAAAGACATGCGTGCTGAGTGCCGAACAGCAAAAAGCGTTTGAAACGCTTTGCGCGCTTGCGGACTCATCGGAAGCTCACGGCGCACTTCTGCACGGAATAACGGGAAGCGGCAAAACCAGCGTTATGCTCGCTCTGATAGATCACGTTCTCGCCAAGGGCGAGGCGGCTATCGTTCTGCTCCCCGAAATCGCGCTCACTCCCCAATCCCTTGAGATATTCTGCTCAAGATACGGAGAGAGAGTGGCAGTCATTCACTCCGCGCTTTCCACTGGAGAGCGTTTTGATACCCACAAAAGAATTAAGAACGGTAGGGCGGACGTTATAATCGGAACCCGCTCAGCCGTTTTTGCCCCCACGTCAAAAAGACTTGGACTTATAATCATAGACGAAGAGCAGGAGCACACCTACAAATCGGATATGAATCCCAAATATCACGCGCGTGATATTGCGCGTTTTCGTTGCGCTCATCACAAGTCGCTTATGGTACTTGCCTCTGCAACCCCCTCATTCGAAAGCTACAAAAAGGCAGTAGAGGGCAAATACACGCTCGTAGAGCTTAACAGCAGATACGGCAGTGCCAAGCTTCCCACCGCAATCGTTGCGGATATGAGGTCGGAAGTGCAAACGGGCAATCTCTCACCAATCGGTACGGAGCTGTGCCGCCGTCTCGTAGAAAATCAGCAAAAGGGTGAGCAGGCAATACTTTTCCTCAACCGCCGCGGATACAATAATTTCATAAGCTGTCGTAGCTGTGGGGAAAATATAAAATGCCCCGATTGCAGCGTTTCCATGACCTATCATACAAGCTCGTCATCATACGACTCGGGTTATCTTGCGTGTCATTGGTGTGGCAGAAGAATGCCGCTTCCCAAGGTCTGCCCGTCCTGCTCCTCCGAGCATCTGGCGAGAATGGGATACGGAACTCAACGCGTTGAGCAGGAGCTATCGCTGATACTTCCCGACTCAAAAATTCTGCGTATGGACGCAGACGCCACGACTGCAAAGAATTCTTACGACGAGCTGCTCGGTAAATTCAGAGCAAAAAAAGCAGACGTACTCCTCGGCACACAGATGGTGACCAAAGGACACGATTTCCCCGACGTAACTCTCGTTGGCGTACTGCTTGCGGATTCCTCGCTTTATCTTGACGATTACAGAGCCGCCGAGCGCACCTTTGCAATGCTGACACAGGTTATCGGACGCGCGGGACGCAGCTCCAAGGAAGGTATTGCGGTGATACAGACCAATAATCCCGACAGCGAATGCATAAAGCTTGCCTGCGCACAGGACTACAAAAAGTTTTATGAGAGCGAGATACGTATGCGCAAGCTGCTCGTATTCCCGCCGTTCTGCGACATAGCCCTGCTTACGCTATGCTCCTCGGACGAGCGTGAGCTTACCAAGGCGTCCGCACTGCTGTCTTCAAAGCTGACGGAATATATGAGCGGAGAATACTCTGATCTGCCCCTTATTACGTACGGCCCGTTTGAAGCACCCGTATATAAGGTGGATAATAAATACAGAATGAGAATGGTGGTAAAATGCCGCGTCGGAAAGCGATGCCGAGAAATGCTCTCTGAGCTGCTCAAATATTTCTCAGGCTCGGGGGCTAAAGGACTTTCCCTTTCCATCGACATAAATCCCACTAATTTATAAATTACAACTTCAACTACATCAGGAGATATAAAAATGGCAAAGCTTAAAATAGTTAAGGTCGGCGATCCCGTACTCAGAAAGGTATGCCGCCCCGTTGACGCGATCACACCGCGTATAAACACGTTACTTGACGATATGATAGAAACCATGCGCGAGGCAGACGGCGTAGGACTCGCCGCACCCCAGGTTGGCGTATTGCGTCGCGTAGTAGTTATAGAAACACCCGACGAAGGACTTATCGAGCTTATCAACCCCAAGATCATCGCATACTCAGGTGAGCAGGAGGGTGAAGAAGGCTGTCTTTCCGTTCCCGGCAGATGGGGTATTACCAAGCGACCCATGCACGTCACCGTACGCGCCGTTAACAGAGCGGGCGAGACCTTTGACATCACAGGCTCGGGATTGCTTGCAAAGGCTTTTTGCCACGAGATAGATCACCTCGACGGCAAGCTTTATATCGACATCGCAAAAATGATAGATGCATAACGGAGGACTTAAATGAAAATACTGTTTATGGGTACGCCCGATTTTGCCGTATTCTCTCTCAGATCTCTTCTTGAATCAAATCACGAGATCCTCGGCGTTATAACACAGCCCGACAAGCCCAAGGGACGCGGATACGCGCTCCTGCCTCCCCCCGTCAAATCCTTTGCGACCGAAAAAGGCCTCCCCGTATATCAGCCAAACACCTTGCGTGACGAGGCGTTTGCAAAGCTACTTGCCGAAATAGACCCCGAGGTCATAGTAGTCGTTGCGTTTGGAAAGATACTTCCCGTAAGCGTGCTTGATTACCCCAAGTACGGCTGTATAAACGTTCACGGTTCCCTGCTTCCTGAGTACCGCGGCGCCGCCCCCATGCAAAGAGCTATAATCGATGGTAAGACCGTTACGGGTATTACCACGATGTATATGGCGGACGGAATCGACACAGGCGATATGCTTCTCAAAGAGGAAGTGGCTATTGAAGAAAACGACAATTTTGAAGATGTACACGACAAGCTCGGCGCATGCGGCGCTTCTCTCATAGTAAAGACGCTCGATATGCTCCAGCGCGGAGAGCTTGAGCGCATTCCTCAGGATCACACTTTGGCGACACACGCCGCAAAGATCACCAAGGAGGACTGCGAGCTTGACTTTACCAAAGACGCAAAACAACTCCATGACCTTATCAGAGGTCTTTCCCCTATTCCCCTTGCATTTACCCACACGCCCGACGGCAAGATGCTTAAGATCACGGAAGCAAGACTTATCTCTGCTGACGCATCCTGCGGCAAGGCAGGTGAGATAATCGCCACCGAGGGTGGCTTTGACGTCGCCTGCGGCAAGGGTGCTTTAAGAATTCTCGGAGTTCTTCCCGAGGGCAAGGCGCGTATGTCTGCGGCGGATTTCGTCCGCGGCAGAAAAGTAGGAATAGGAGATATACTTAAATAATCTCAATATCCCAAAGGAGACAAACATGCTGTTCGGTTGGTTTTATTACGATTGGACTATCCTTATAGTTTTACCTGCCCTTATCATCTCCATGATAGCGCAGGCAAAAGTATCATCGGCATACAAAAAATATGCCGCTTATTCGACTCGGAACGTCACGGGCTATGCGGCGGCAAGGACAATACTTGACGCGAACGGTCTTTCGCACGTTGCCATCGAGCGTGTACGCGGACATCTTACCGACCATTACGATCCCAAGGCTAACGTCATACGCCTCTCAGACTCGGTCTATGACGCCGCAAACGTAGCGGCGGTAGGCGTTGCGGCTCACGAGGCAGGACACGCGGTTCAGTACGCGTTCGGATACGCCCCCATAAAGCTGAGAATGGCGATAATCCCCGTGACACGCTTTGGCTCTATGATGGCAGTACCGCTCTTTATAATAGGACTGCTTATGGCAAGTGAATCCTTTATGGTACTCGGCATAGTTCTCTACGCCGCAGTTACGCTTTTCCAGCTTGTGACTCTTCCCGTAGAGTTCAACGCGTCATCAAGAGCGCTCAAGGCGCTTGACGCAAGAGGCATACTTTCCTCAGAGCAGAAGGTGGGAGCTAAAAAGGTGCTCTCTGCCGCCGCTCTTACCTACGTTGCGGCGCTTCTGACCTCACTTCTGACCTTGCTCAGACTTGTCCTGCTTGCATCAAACAGAAATTCAAGAAGGTAACCAAAATGGCAAAAAACCAAACGCAGAATCCACGCGAGCTGGTATTTGAGCTTTTGCAAAGACTGGAGAGCTCAAAGCAGTTTTCTAATATCGCGCTTGATCACGCGCTCTCGTCCTCACAGCTCTCGGACGCTGACCGCCGTCTTGCGTCAGCGCTTTTCTACGGTGTTATCGAACGAATGATAACGCTTGACGCACGAATTTCTCAACTGTCAAGCAGAAAGATAGAGGATATAGACAAAAAGACCCTCACAGCGATAAGGCTCGGACTTTATCAGCTTATGTATATGGACAAAATTCCGCCTCACGCGGCTATCAACGAAACCGTTTCCTTGTGTTCTACTAAAAGTCGAGGCTTTGTAAACGGCATTTGCCGTGCTCATACGAGATCCCCCGAAATGACGCTACCGTCGGCATCGGAGCATCCCGCCGCGCATCTTTCGGTAAAGCACTCCGTAGGAGAGCCGATCTGTCAGAGATTTATAGATATCTTCGGTTTTGAAAGATCCGACTCCATATTTAACTCTCTTTGCGGCGGCGAGGGCACTACACTCAGAATAAACACGCTGAAGATAAGCCGAGACGATTTTTGCGCACAAGCTGATAATGCGGTAGCGGACGAGCTTTGCCCGACCGCCGCGTTTATCAAGGGCTCGGTTCGAGACACGTACGGATTTGACGAGGGCCTGTTCTTCGTACAGGATCGCGCGTCTCAGATATGCACCGCGGTGCTTGGAGCAAAAGAAGGAGACACGGTCATTGACGTATGCTCCTGCCCCGGTTCAAAAAGCTTTGGCGCGGCGATAGACATGAACAACACGGGTAAAATACTCGCGTTCGACCTCCACGCAAAAAAGCTCCCTCTCATAACCGACGGAGCAAAAAGACTTGGTATAGACATAATAACCGCCGCTCAATGCGACGGCAGAACTCCTATTGACGAGCTTGTGGAAAATGCGGACAAGGTTCTTTGCGACGTCCCCTGCTCGGGCTTTGGCGTCCTTGCAAAGAAGCCCGAGCTGAGATACAAGGACCCCGCAGAGTCCGACGCGCTTCCCGCCATACAGCTCGCAATACTTAACAACGCCTCGCGTTACGTAAAGCACGGCGGAACGCTGGTATATTCCACCTGCACGGTATTTCCCCGTGAGAACGAACAAAATATCGGGCGTTTTTTAGAAAGCAATAGAGATTTCATTCTCACACCCTTTGAGTACGGAGGCGTAAAAGCCCCCGAGGGATACGTCACACTCCTGCCCGACGAGCACGGTACGGACGGATTTTTCATCGCAAAACTTACAAAAATTTAAGGAGCTTACTATGACAGGCACATCTGCACCGGACAACAAAATAGATCTTTTGTCGCTTAATATAGGTGAGCTTGAATCCCTTGTCAGCGATCTTGGAGAACCCAAGTACCGCGCAAAACAGCTTTTCATTCCGATGCACAAGGGTATCTCCCCCGACGGTATAACCAACGTTGGAAAGGCACTCAAGGCAAAGCTTGCGGAGCGTGCCGTATACTCACTTCCCACGGTAAGACGAAAGCTGGTATCCGCTATTGACGGCACAGTAAAATACCTCTTTGGTCTTAGTGACGGCAACTCCGTCGAAAGTGTGGTTATGAAATACAAGCACGGAAACACCATCTGCATCTCCTCTCAGGTAGGCTGCCGTATGGGCTGTAAATTCTGCGCGTCTACCATCGGCGGCAAGATACGCGATCTTGCCCCCTCTGAAATGCTCGGTCAGATAATCGTGGCTCAGAACGATATCGGAGAACGCATCTCCAACGTCGTTATGATGGGTATAGGCGAGCCGCTTGACAACTACGCAAATGTGCTGAAATTTTTGGAGCTTGTCAACAGCGAGGACGGACTTAACATAGGTTACAGACATATTTCCCTGTCCACCTGCGGACTTGCTGAAAAGATAGACGATCTCGCAGAAAAAAATCTGCCCATCACGCTCTCTATCTCACTTCACGCATCCGACAATGAAACGCGAAGCAGCATAATGCCCGTAAACAAAAAGTGGAATATTGAAAGACTTCTTGGCGCCTGCAAGAATTACTACACGCACACGGGTAGAAGAATATCATTTGAATACACTCTTATCTCGGGTAAAAACGACTCACGCGAGGCGGCTCTCGCGCTTGCCGCGCTTCTCAACAGACATCTGCGCGGTGTAAACGACACAATGCCCATTCACGTAAATCTCATTCCCGTAAACCCCGTCACCGAAAGCGGATTTTCAAGCTCGGAGAAAAAGACGGTAGCAGAGTTTGCCGCCACTCTTGAACGCAAGGGCGTGCGCGCTACCGTGCGCCGTACTCTCGGCGCTGACATAAACGCATCCTGCGGACAGCTTCGCCGCGAGGAAGAACAAAACAAGAACTGACAGTGCATAGTGAAACCGACTCACGCCGCGATATACATAAATCACGGAGTCGGTAAATGAAATACAGAATTATATCAAAAAGAAAAGTTTCGCGAACAAAGACGTCGGTCGTACCGTATTGCGTCTTACCCGAGAAATTCGAGGACGGCAACACTCAAAGAGAAAAGATACTACTCGATTCTCTTTTTGAGCTTGCCACGCTACCCGAAGTTTCTCGGCCGCGCAAAATACGTCAAAGAAAACAATTATTTTTAAAGCAAAAACTATATGCGCGCCTTAAAGCTCTCGAAAGAAAACTCGAGCAGACTCAGAAGCACGCCACCGCCTTTTACACACGCGTATTATTCGGCGTGTGGGGAGTGACGGGTGCCATCGCGCTGATCACGCTTTTTGTCTTCTTCGGGAAGCTGATCATTCCCCATTCCACACTACGCATTCCATCGTTTGTAGGCATGGACGTAAGCGAGCTTGAAAACACCGAGGAATACGAGCTTATAATAAGCTACGAAAGCCACGACGAGCTTGCCGCGGGAACGGTCATATCGCAGACGCCCCCCATGGATACCGAACGAAAGCAGTTCCCGAACAGCGGCGCTTGTAAAATATTTTTAAGCGTAAGCGCAGGAAAACACTTTTACAGCATCCCCTCACTCACGGGACTTAGCCGCCGCGACGCCTTACTCCTGCTCAAAAGCGAGGATATACCCGTACGCGTCGTCACTCAACACTCGGACACGGTAGCGGCAGGATACGTCATTGACACACTGCCACCGCCCGATCAAAAGCTTTTTGAGGGGGAGACGTTGACACTCAGAGTGAGCCTTGGGAAAGCCGCAAGGACAGTTTACGTACCCTCACTTTTCGGACTAAGTGAGACCGAAGCCTCGGCGGCAATAAGCTCTGCGGGACTCACACTCGGTAAAATAACCTACCAAAGCTCCGATATCGAAGCGGGTAAGGTGATAGCTCAGCAGTACACCCCATTCTCACAGCTCACCTCAGGCAAGAGCATTGATATTACGGTGAGCCTTGGAAACGCATTTACGCAAAAATATATCCCCGAGCTATACGGCTTAACTGTCGAAGAAGCCGCAGAAAAGCTCGGCGCGGTAGGACTTGTCATAGGCAATATATACGCCGTATCCTCGGGCGCGCCCGCAGGAACCGTAATATCGCAGTCGGTCTTACCCTCCACACCCATAACCTCGAATATAACCTCAGTAGATATATACGTCAGCTCATAGCAACAAGGAAAGGCAGTATATGATAATAAATTCTTTAAAAGGAAAGATAACACGTGGCGTCGGCGGTCTTTATACCGTCACCGTCATCGACGAGCAAAGTGAATATTTTCGTCAATCGGTAAAGTGCCGCGCGCGCGGTATTTTTCGCCATAATCACCTCACGCCGCTTCCGGGTGACGTGGTGCTTATGTCATACGAGGACGGTCAGGAGGAAAACTCCGACGGCGGAAAATTTGTAATTGACGAAATAATCGACCGCAAAAACGCGCTCATACGCCCCCCTCTTGCAAATCTTGATTATCTTTTCGTGACTATGGCGTGCGCCTCTCCCTCCCCCATTCTCTCAACCGTTGACAAGCTGATCTGTATCGCAGAGCACAACAAAATAGAACCGATCATCGTAATCACCAAGTGTGAGCTTGACGAGGACAAGGCTGAAGAGCTGAGGGCTCTCTACGCCTCCTGCGGCTTTGAATGCTTCAAGCTCTCCGCAAAGGACAATATCGAAGTTGAACCCATAGATAACTTCATAAAGCAAAAAATGGCGGGAAAGACCGCCGCCTTCGCAGGCGCGTCGGGAATCGGCAAGTCAACGCTGCTCAACCGTCTCTTTCCTCACCTCGAGCTTTCCACCTCGGATATAAGCAGAAAAATAGAGCGCGGCAGACATACCACGCGCGAGGCTGTACTCTTTGAAATATCAGACGCCGCGAATTGCGGCTACATAGCCGATACCCCCGGATTTTCAATGCTTGATTTCAAGAGATTCGACTTCTTTGAAAAGGACGATCTCGTTCATACTATGAGAGAATTTGAAAGCTACATCGGTGAGTGCAGATATACAAAATGCTCTCACACCAAGGAGCAAGGCTGCGCGGTCATTGAGGCAGTAAAAAAAGGTGTTATTCCGAAATCGAGACACGAGAGCTACGTTGAGCTGTACGATATACTCAAAACCAGAAAGAAGTGGGAATAAGACTATGAAGGCATTTATATACGTGGGCGGTGAGGTAAACGTACAAAACCTGACCGAGCACCCCAAAGGTGACGATCTTCGTATCGCCGCGGACGGCGGCTACAATACCGCGGGGAAGCTTGGCGAGAGTATCGACGTCCTCGTCGGAGATCTCGACTCCATTACGGGAGAGATACCCGATAAGGTGGAGCTTATCAAGGTACCCGCCGAAAAGGATTTCTCCGATCTTCAGCTTGCGATAAACGTCGCGCTTGAAAAAGGAGCGGACGAGATAGTTATAATCGGAGGTCTTAGCGGCAGACTCGACCATACGCTTGCCAACCTTGCGCTTCTGCCAACACTTGCGGCAATGCGCGTCCACGCCCACATAAACGACGGATTTAACCGCGTTCGATACTTAAGCTCATCAAGCACGCTTATCGCGCGCAGTCACTACAAATATCTCTCGCTCATCCCCATCTCCGAAAAGCTTCGCGGAGTGAGCATTGAGGGCTGTAAATACCCTCTTAAAAACGCAACTCTTACAAAGCGCGAGCCCACGCTGACGATATCCAACGAGATAGAAGGAAATTGCGCGCTCATCTCGGTACGCAAGGGTGAGTGCTACGTAATTGAGAGCGCGCAGGCGTAACTATACCGCAACTATATTGAATTTCTCAAACCACTTGACAGTTTGACAAAGCATACCCTTTTTGCGAATACGCGAGGGTATGCTTTTTTTATCGGTGTCACCAATGCCACCGTCCTCAAAGATAGAATACAGCACGCAGGACTCGTCTTCAAGATAGGACTCCAGCAGCTCGTCAAGCTGCTTTTCCATTTTTTTAAGAGCCCGTTTTCCAATAAGAGAGGCTCGCGGCTGGACGCTTATTATCCGAGCTCCGCAAGGCTCTGACAGCAAATACGCTCTCAGCGCTGAATATTCACGCGCCTCGGCAGTCCCGTCCTGAATACGTACGGCGCGCAAGCCTTGAGCCGCCGCCCGTCTTGCTTCGTTCATAAACGCAGGCATATAGCAGTCAAACTGCGGATATCCATAGGCAAGCAGGGCGGCACTCAGGTCAGACTCGATATCCGCCGAGGTGTATTTTGACGGAGCTACCCCGATAAGCGACTTATGCGAGTTGAATGAATAGTGTGACGCGTGTATATCCACCTCGCTCTCGCCAAAACGAGTACACAGCATTCCTCTGCCGCGAGAGATAACACGTATGTCGCAAAACAGATCCTCGGGAACGGTTCTCTGGCTTCCGCAGATATACTCTACGAGAGGTCGCGACCTCACCGCAATATAGCCGCCAAACAGCTTAAAGAGCGGCAAGAGAGTGTTTGAAAAATATATCCGCCCGTCTTTTTTTGCGCAATACAGCGGAAGGTCTCCTCCGTCCGACCGATAGGCTAAAAGCTCACCGCATCTGCCATCGTAGATAATGGCGACAAACGGCAGATCCATACCGCACACGCATCTCTCACCCTGCTCAAAATACCGCAAAAGCAGATCTGTGGCAAGCTCGGTGTTTACCGACGGATACTCCGCGGAAACTATCACCGCCGTATAAAGATGACCGTTATGACGCAGGGTAAGCGGCTGCATCGGCTTTTCAAATATCCTCCCGTCACCCGAATATAAGACCGAAAATTCCTCTCCAACGTACGCGCACCCCACGCCGCTTCCGCCGCAGATCCTTACAAGCTCGTTAAAATTTCTTCCGCCCGATCCCCCACCGTCAAAGCTCAGCACTCCGCAAAAAAACCTCATATTCCCCTTCACTCTCCCCCATACTTTTTGACTATTATATGAATAAGCGCCGTCAAATATTTCCCATTTTTTAGCTTTGAGGCGTCACACTCCGCCACTTGAATTCATATAATCGTAACAGAGCTGAATTTAAAATACCCGTGTCGGAGGTAGCGTATGTGCTGTAAAAACAAAAGAAGCTTAATTGGCGTGTGTACCGTATGCTTTGGAGCGGGAATATTGCTTTCCTTCCTGCTTCCCGGATACTTTCTTGCATTTATCGAAGCCGTTGCCGTAGTCGCATCGGGAATACTTTTACTCGGAAAGCGCTCTTGAAAGGAGATCTTTTATGAAAATAGTTCTTATTCACTCCCCCGCCATACTCTCACCCATTTTGAGAAAGTGCTTTGGCATAAAAAAACGTAAATAATGCAAATAAAAAACGGAGTCGCCCTTGAAAAAATCGACTCCGTATTTTTAAAGTTTTATTTTCCTATTGAATGCGGTAGAAAAATATGATATAATTGTTATCAGTAAAAAATGAGGTGGCAATATGTATTCAGGATTTCTTCCGATTTCAAAACAGGATATGACAGAGCTTGGCTGGGACAGGCCTGACTTTGTATACGTTACGGGTGACGCTTACGTGGATCACCCCAGCTTTGGCGTCTCGCTGATCTCGCGAGTACTTGAGGCAGAAGGATTCAGAGTTGCCATACTTTCTCAGCCCGATTACAAGAGCTGTGAGGCATTCCGTGAGTTTGGCAAGCCGCGTCTCGGTTTTCTCGTTACGGCAGGTAACATAGACTCTATGGTGGCGCACTACACGGCGTCAAAGAAAAAACGCTCATACGACTACTACTCCCCCGGCGGCAAGGCAGGTCTGCGCCCCGACAGAGCTACCATAGTTTACTGCAACCGCATACGCGAGGCGTACGGTGACGTGCCGATAATCATCGGTGGACTTGAAGCTTCCCTGCGCCGATTTGCACATTACGATTATTGGTCTGATACCATTCGTCGCTCTATCCTCGTAGATTCCCGTGCCGATATTCTCACCTACGGAATGGGAGAAAATATACTCCGCAGGATCGCTCACCTTCTCGATAAGGGCGTTCCCGTGAAAAAGATACGCGACGTGCGCGGTACGGTGTATCTCTCTGCCCCCGAGGACAAGCTTCACTTCCCCGTTGCCGCAGAATTTGACTACAACGTACTCAAATCCGACAATCGCGCTTACGCTGAGGCGTTTGGCGTACAGTACAAAAATCAGGACGCTATAAACGGAAAAGCCATAGTTGAAAAATACGACTCAAAGATACTCGTACAAAATCCCCCTATGCCTCCGCTTGAGAGAGAGGAGCTCGACCGCGTCTATGCCCTGCCCTTTATGAGAGATTATCACCCTTTGTACGAAAAGGACGGCGGCGTTCCCGCGATCGCCGAGGTGAAGTTCTCCATCACCCACAACCGCGGCTGCTTTGGCGCGTGTAACTTCTGCGCACTCGCATTCCATCAGGGACGCACGGTGCGCTCACGAAGCATTGAAAGCGTGATAGACGAGGCTAAAAAGATAACCGCTCTTCCCGATTTCAAGGGCTACATACACGACGTTGGCGGCCCTACCGCAAACTTCCGCTACCCTGCTTGCGAAAAGCAGCTCCGTGACGGTGTTTGTTCAAGCCGCAAATGTCTTGCGCCCACACCCTGCAAAAATCTCATCGCCGACCACACCGAATACGTGCGTCTGATAGAGGAGATAGAAAAGCTGCCTAAGATCAAAAAAGTGTTTATCCGTTCGGGAATACGCTTTGACTATCTTATGTGCGACAAGGACGACACATTTTTCAAAAAGCTGGTACGCGACAACGTCAGCGGTCAGCTAAAAGTTGCTCCCGAGCATTGCTCGTCTCAGGTACTGCGCTGTATGGGCAAGCCGGACTTTTCGGTTTATCAGAAATTCAGAGAAAAATATTTCAAGCTTACAAAAGAGATCGGAAAGGAACAGTACCTCGTTCCCTATCTTATGTCAAGTCACCCCGGCTCTACCCTTGAGGACGCGCTTGAGCTTGCGCTTTGTCTGAAGCGTGACCATTACGCGCCCGAACAGGTACAGGACTACTACCCCACGCCCGGAACGGCGTCAACGGTAATGTTCAAGACGGGAATCGATCCGCTGACTATGAAGCCGGTCTACGTTGCTACCGATTATCACGAAAAGCAGCTTCAGCGCGCACTTTTGCAGTACAACCGTCCGCAGAATGCGCCTCTCGTACGCGAGGCTTTGATAAAGCTCGGCCGCGAGGATCTTATCGGCTACGGCGAGGAATGCCTTGTCCGCCCCGAAAGACAAGCCGCCGCGAATACCCGTGATAAGCACGCACCTGCAAGGCCCTCGGCAAAGGGTGGTAAGCCGCAATCTAAAGGCGGCAAGCCACAATCAAAGCCCACAAATCAAAAAGATAAAAAGAACGGCTCACGCCCATCTCCTCACAAAAACGTGCACGGCACACAAAAGCCTGCAGGTTGGGCAAAAGCCAAAAAGAAAAAATAATAAATAAAAAATTGGTGGAGCACCCTTAACCAAAACGGGAACTCCACCAATAATATTTAATAACGCATAAAAATGTAGGGACCGGCGTCCTCGACGGTCCAAAATCTATCAAAAAGTAACTTTTACATAGAAACGGACAGTCGGGGACGCCTGTCCCTACAACAATATTTACGAATAAAACAAAATTGGTGGAGCACCCATATCCAAAACGGGAACTCCACCAATAATATTTCAACTTTATTAGCCGGAAGCTTTTTTGCCTACTTTTTTCTCGAAAAAAGTAGGTCATACTCCAAACAATTCAAGCGCCTCGCGTGCCGCGTTCTGCTCTGCCTCGCGCTTGGATTTGCCTTTGCCGTGTCCGATAACGTTAGAATTAAGACGCACCTCAACCTCAAAGGTCTTTGCGTGGTCGGGCCCACTCTCCGAAATGACCTTATAGGTGGGCGTTGCACCGTCGCTGACCTGAGTAAGCTGTTGAAGCTCGGTCTTAGCGTCCGAATGGCGCATCTCTACGTCATTCTTTGCAAGCTGACGTTTTACGATAGGCAATATAAGCTCGCGCACTTTTTCAAGTCCGCAGGGCTCGGCGTCAAGATAGATTGCCGCAAGTAAAGCCTCAAACGCGTCCTCAAGAATCGACTGCTGATCTCTGTTTTTTTCCTCTCCGTGACCGAGATAGAGAAAATCTCCAAGCCCGATCTCTCTTGCATATCCTGCAAGCGCCTGCGACTGAACGAGAGCCGCACGCATGTGTGTCAAGTCACCCTCGGGAAGCTCGGCGTATCTGTCAAAAAGATACTCACTCGTAACTATCGAAAGCACCGCGTCACCGAGAAACTCAAGTCTCTCGTTGCTTACCGCGGTAATTTTCTTGGTCTTCATCTCGTTGGCATACGAGGAATGTGTCAACGCATCCTTTAAATAACGCTTATCCTTGAACGTATATCCGATATTCTTTTCCAAAAGTCCGATATCCTTATTCTGCATATCCTTCTCCTGTAAACGTTTTTTACCATTTCGACGGGTGCATTAAAGCTCCGCCGTGATCTCGGCAAGACTTTCAAGCGCTCTTGCCGCATAATGCTCGTACTTTGCGATCTTTCCGCCCTTTACTCTGTAAGGAAGCGACTCGATAATACCGAAATTCGCATTCATTGGAACGAACGCACCCGTCGAGCCGTTTGCAACGTAGTCCGCCATAGCGCCTATCATAGTAACTCTCGGGAACACGACGGCATCCTCGCCAAGCACACGCTTTGCGGCGTTGAGTCCCGCAACAAGTCCCGAGCCTGCCGACTCTATATATCCCTCAACTCCCGTCATCTGTCCTGCAAAATACACGCACGGACGGGATATAAGATTATAAGTAGCGTCAAGCTTTCCGGGGGAATTGAGATAGGTATTTCTATGCATTACACCGTATCTCAAAAACTCTGCGTTTTCGAGTCCCGGTATCATTCTGAAAACTCTTCTCTGTTCGGGGAAGGTCAGGTGCGTCTGAAATCCCACGAGATTGTACATAGTTCCCTCCGCGTTCTCACGTCTGAGCTGAACTACGGCGTGCGACTGCTCGCCCGTACGCTTGTCAACAAGCCCAACAGGCTTAAGAGGACCAAAGAGCAAGGTGTCCTTGCCACGCTTTGCCATAACCTCAACGGGCATACAGCCCTCGAAAACCTTGAGGTTCTTGTTCTGTTCCTCTTTGTCAAACTCCTTGAGCTCCGCTTCCTTGGCACCGATAAGCTCCTGCCAGAAAGCCAGATACTGCTCCTCATTCATAGGGCAGTTGATATAGTCCGCGTCGCCCTTATCGTAACGTGACGCAAAGAACGCCACGTCCATATTTATACTCTCCGCGTCAACTATCGGCGCGGCGGCGTCAAAGAAATGAAGCGGACTGTCAATAAGCTCGCTCTGAATATACTCGGACATGGCATCCGAGGTAAGAGGGCCTGTTGCTATGATGTTGATGCAATCCTCGTCAATGCCCGCCATTTCCTCGCAAACGACCTCTATATTCTCGTGAGATCTTATTTTCTCGGTAATATACGCCGAGAATTTATCTCTGTCAACCGCAAGCGCCGAGCCTGCGGGAACGCGAGTCGCGTCCGCCGCCTGCATTATAAGCGAATCGAGTCGACGCATCTCTTCCTTGAGAAGTCCGACTGCGTTGGTAACGCTGTCAGAGCGCAAGGAATTGGAGCAAACAAGCTCGGAAAATCCTTCGCTGTGATGCGCGGGGGAAAACTTTTTGGGCTTCATCTCATAAAGTCTCACCTTTATCCCACGCTGCGCTACCTGCCACGCCGCTTCACAGCCTGCAAGTCCTGCGCCGTATACTTTTACTATCTTATCCATATTCGGAATTATTCCTCTGTTTTATTAGCAGACTTTTTAAATCCACAGCCCGGCTTGTGACATACCAGCGTGGGCTGCCCTTTTTTGCGGAACAGCATCTCTCCGCATACCTCACACTTTTCGTTGGTGGGCATATCCCAGGATGAAAAATCACAGGTGGGGTATTTTTCACAGCTGTAAAATACCGTCTTGTTTCTTCCCGTCTTCATAACGATCTTAGAAGCGCACTTAGGACATTGAACTCCGATATCCTTAGTCTTCTGCTTTGTAAAGCTACACTCGGGATAACGGCTGCACGCGAAGAAGGTACCAAACTTTCCGCTTCTCTGTACCATATCCGCGCCACACTTTTCACACTTAAAGTCGGCAATAACGGGCTTCTTTTCCTCTTCCTCAGGCTTTTCAACCGTCTCGGGCTTTACAAGAGGCTTGGTATTACGGCACTGAGGGTAGTTGGGGCAAGCGGCAAATTTGCCGTAGCGTCCGTTCTTGACTATCATCTTACTGCCGCACTTGTCGCAAATGATATCGGTCTCCTCGACGGGCACCTCGATATCCTCGGACGCCATCTTATCGTTAGCACGGGAAAGCTCCTTTTCAAAGCCGCCCCAGAAATCAGAAAGCACGCTGTTCATAGGAATACCGCCATTTTCAATATCGTCAAGACGCTTTTCCATCTGAGCGGTAAACGCATAGTCAACGATATCGGGGAAGCTTTCAAGCATAAGCTTGTTGGTAAGCTCGCCCGTGGGCGTGGGAACGAGAGACTTGCCCTCGCGCTTTACGTAGTTTCTTGCGATTATAGTGGTAATAATTGTTGCAAAGGTACTCGGACGTCCGATTCCCTTGTCCTCAAGCGCTTTGGTGAGCGAACCGTCGTTATAACGCGCGGGGGGCTCGGTAAAGTGCTTTTCGGGATCGATCGCGCCAAAGCGTGCGATCTGTCCCTCTTTTACGTCGGGAAGCTTGACGTTCTTCTGCTCGCTTACCTCATCGGCATTTGAGCGTATCTCTTCCTCGCTCTCCTCGTAAACCGCCATATATCCGGGGAAATCCACGGTATAGCCGCTGGTTCTGAAAATATATCCCTCACAATCAAAGTCAAGAGTTGCGGTGGAAAGAGTTGCAGACTCCATCTGGCTTGCGATAAATCTCTCCCAGATAAGCTTATAGAGCTTGAACTGGTCGGCTGTAACGTACTTTTTGATCATAGCAGGCTCAAGGTCAACTCTTGCAGGGCGGATCGCCTCGTGCGCGTCCTGAGCGCCTGCGCGTGTCTTATAGCTTCGGGGAGTTTCGGGATAATAGCTCTCGCCGTACTTCTCACCGATAAATGCCTTTGCCTCCTCTTGAGCCTGAGCGGAAATTCTCTGGGAGTCGGTACGCATGTAGGTAATAAGACCCTGAACGCCGCCGTTCTCCTGACCGATATTTATACCCTCGTAAAGCTCCTGAGCGATACGCATGATCTTCTGAGACTGGAAGCCCAGCTTTCTGGACGCCTCCTGCTGAAGCGTGGAGGTGGTAAAGGGAGGCGCGGGGAGCTTCTTTTTCTTGGATTTCTTTACCGCAGAAACACGGAAATCCTTGCCGCTTACCGCGTCAACTACCGCCATCGCGTCCTTCTCACAGCTAAGCTTTATCTTACCGTTCTTGTCACCTACAAATCGTACGGAGAAACTCTGTCCGCCGTCTGCCGTAAGCATTACGTCAACAGACCAGTACTCAACGGGTACGAACGCTCTGATCTCCTCTTCTCTCTCGACGATTATTCTGGTTGCAACGGACTGCACGCGTCCTGCGGAAAGTCCGCTTCTTACGTACTTCCAGAGGAACGGAGAGAGCTTGTAACCAACTATTCTGTCAAGTATTCTTCTTGCCTGCTGAGAGTTAACGAGATCCATATCGATGCTTCTGGGCTCTTTTATAGCGCTCTTTACCGCGCTCTTGGTGACCTCATTAAAGGTAACTCTGAGAGTCTTCTCTGCGGGAATTCCAAGCGCCGTTGCAAGATGCCACGCTATCGCCTCTCCCTCACGGTCATGGTCAGTCGCAAGGAATATCTTGCCTGCGTTTTTAGCTTCCTTCTTTATCTCCTTGATAAGATCGCCCTTACCTCTTATGTTGATGTAATGAGCCTCAAAGCCGTTCTCAATGTCAACGCCAAGCTGACTCTTGGGAAGATCTCTGACGTGTCCCTTGGACGCAACGACCTTATAATTCGATCCAAGATATCCTTTGATTGTAGCCGCCTTGGAGGGTGACTCCACGATAACAAGATTTGCCATATATTTTATTCCTTTCAGGTATATTCCGTTTATTTCTTAAGATATGCTCCACCCGGACGCGACTCAACGAGACCGCTTATCTCAAGCACCGTAAGCGCCGTCATTATCGCGCCTACGTCAGCCCCATCCGCGTTGACGGAATCAAGCGTGAACGCCTTTCCATCGGGTAAAAGCTCGTAAATTTTTCGGGTATCGGCGTCAAGCGCCTCAACTATTGCCGCGTTATCATTGCTTGCAATTATAAGCGGCTCCTCGCTCACAGGCGCGCGCGGCTCCATGGGAGTCTGTTTGGGTGGTGCTGCCTCGTCAGTCTGAGGATCTGTGTGTCCACCCTTTATTTTTCTTGATTCAACGCCGTACTTTTTAAGCGTTTTATCGTCGAGATCAAAACGCCTTCTTGCTTTTGTAAGTCCGCCGTAATCTATAACGTCACCGTACAAAAATCCGTAATGATCTATAATATCAGTCGCACCGAGAACCACGTTCGCGCCGTCCTGTATCAGCTCGTTAGGTCCTGCGGAGCTCGAATCGTCTATCTTGCCGGGTAAGGCAAAAAGCTCTCTGCCCTGCGCAATAGCACGGGACGCCGTTATCAGAGCGCCGCTTCGCTTTGCGCACTCCACAACGACAACTCCCTGACAAAGTCCGCTGATTATGCGATTTCGTTTGGGGAAATTCTCAGCCTTAGGGGCTTCCTCGGGCGGATACTCAGAGATCACCGCGCCGTGCTTTGCGATCTGCTTCATAAGCCGCGCGTGCTCCTTGGGGTAGGTCACAGAAACTCCGCAACCAAGCACCGCCACCGTTGAGCCGCCTGCTTCAAGCGCGCCACAAGCACACACGCCGTCAATGCCGAGCGCCATTCCGCTTACCACGCACACGCCCGCAGACGCAAGCTCATAGGATATTCTTAACGCGCTTTGCTTGCCGTATTCGCTCATTTTTCGCGTTCCCACCATACCGATGCACAAACGCTGATCCATCTTAGGCATAGCTCCGAGACAGTACAGCAGAACGGGTGGGTCTTCGATAGTTTTAAGTCTTGAGGGGTATCGGGCGTCCCAATAGCCTATAACGTCGATCTTGTGCTTTGCGCAATATCTCATTATAGAATACGCGCGCTCGAGGGATTTATCACACAGCTTTTTCTTGACGCCGTCTCCGATGCCCTCAAGCTGCTCGATCTCTTCCTCGTCGAGTCTGTAAACGTCGTAAGGATCGCGGTAGTTTTCCGCAAGCCTTGGAAATTCCTTTGACGCAATGCCAAACTTTTCCGCAAGCCATATCCAATACATTGCGCTCTCATCTCTCATCATAAACCCTTCCTCCCTTCACTACCTCTTCACTTTTAACTCTTCACTCTGCACTCTGCATTCTTCACTCTGCACTTTTCACCGTTTCCCAAATACATATCGCCGCCGCTGCCGCCGCGTTCAAGGATTCGGCGCCCTCACGCATAGGTATGATAACTGGAGCGGTGCACGCGCTTACAACGTCAGCGCTGAGTCCGTGTCCCTCGTTGCCGATAACAAAGCAGTCACCTTTTGCGATCTCTGCTTTGTCGATAGTCACCGCGTTCGGCGCAAGTGCCGCCGCGTAAACGCGTCTGCCCGAGGATCTGAGCGTCTCTATCACGCCGACAAGCTCGTCGGGGGAGACAAAAGTAGTATCCAGCTTAAAAATAGCACCCATCGCCGCGCGAACGGTCTTTGAGTTATAGATATCCGCGCAATCCGAGGTGAGAATGAGTCTGTCAATTCCAAGCGCAAAGCAGCTACGCATTACAGTGCCGAGGTTGCCGGGATCGCGAAGCGACTCGGCAAGAAGCAGTCTCTCACCCTCAAGCGTCGCTACGTCGCCGCCGTAGGTTCTGTGAAGCTCACGCGGCATTCTTGCCACGCAGATCACGCCCTCGGGCGCTCGTTCCTCGCTTATCTTTTCAAATACCGACGCACTCACGCACACCGCCGCACTTTTCGTACAACAGCCCGCCGCGATAGCCTCTGATATAAGCGCATTTGCCCTGTCTGCGACGTCCTCACGGTAAATTATACGCTCGAACGCCATACGGGCGTCAATTGCCTCGGAAAACAGCTTAAAACCGTCAAAACGGAAAAGTCCGTTTTTCTCGCGATTCTTTTTTTCAGCAAGTCCGCATACGTCCTTGACTATGGGATTTTGCCGTGAAGTGATGATATTTTGCTCCATAATATGCGTCCTGCCTCCTGTTTTTTAAAGTCTTGTTTTTTACCTAAAAATCAAATAAAACCCGCATATAGCGGGTTTTATAGCTCAGATTAAAGAGCAGCCTTAGCCTTAGCTGCGAGTGCTGCAAATGCTTCCTTATCGGAAACTGCGAGCTCAGCGAGCATCTTTCTGTTGAGATCGATACCTGCGAGCTTGAGGCCGTGCATGAATGTAGAATAGTTCATGCCGTTAACCTTAGCCTGTGCGGAGATACGCGCGATCCAAAGTCTGCGGAAATCTCTCTTCTTCATCTTTCTGCCTGCAAAAGCGTAGTTTCCGCTCTTGAGTACAGCTTGCTTTGCCATCTTAAAGTGCTTGGACTTTGCGCCCCAGTAACCCTTTGCAGCCTTAAGAACTTTATTTCTTCTCTTGCGCGTCATCATTGCGCCCTTAATTCTTGCCATTTTATTATCCTCCTCTGTTATCCGTAATTATTTCTGAATAAGTGTTCTGATGTTTGCGGTCATTGCGTCGCTGAGAATAGCACTCTGACGAAGGTGTCTCTTTCTCTTAGCGGTCTTAAGACCTGTGTTATGTCTGTGATGGCAGTGACCCATCTTTACCTTACCGGAAGCGGTAACAGAAAATCTCTTGGCAGATGCCTTATGTGTCTTTACTTTTCCCATTTTTATAATCTCCTTTTAATAATAATCAAAATTTATTTCGGCTTTCGCCTATAAACAAACGGTGCCTACCGTTTTATTTCATTACTTGAGCTTCAGCGGCGATACGACCATACTCATGATCCTACCGTCAAGCACGGGCTTCTTGTCAACGCTTCCAACGTCGGAGCAGCTCTCGATAAACTTATCCATTATCTCCTGTCCGATAGAAACGTGGCTCATCTCTCTACCCTTGAAACGCATAACAACTCTTACTTTGTTACCGGACTCGAGGAATTTGTGCGCGTGACGCGCCTTGGTCTCGAAGTCGTGGGTATCGATCCTGCACGAAAGCTGGATCTCCTTGAGCTCTACAACCTGCTGCTTCTTCTTGGCTTCCTTTTCCTTCTTCTCTCTTTCAAAGCGATACTTACCGTAATCCATTATACGACATACGGGGGGTTGCGCCTGTGCAGCCATAAGAACCAAGTCGTATCCCTGATCATAAGCGAGCTTCAAGGCTGCATCGGAAGACATAATACCTACTGCTTCACCGTCTTCTCCGACAACTCTTACTTCCTTGAACTTGATCTCCTCATTGATCATCATTTCCTTTGTGCTAATACTGAATACACCTCCATTTAAGCTCATAAAAGCAAAAAAATCATGCGAAAGAGTTTTCCCTCCCCGCACGATAACACACGCCTCTGTATACACCGCGCACATAATACGCGATGGTAAAGGTCTTAATATCATACCGTATTCGCCCTGCGATACGGTGAGAACGGAGAGTTCTTCTTCTTTTTGCTCGATTATTTTACCACACTCTGCCCCGTTTGTCAATACTTTTTTCAAAAAAATTTATTTTGCCGCTTTTCTACATATTATATCTCCGCCGCACCAGAATTTTCCCCTGTGAAAATGACGTGTCCAAAAAATTGAACAAACCGTTAAGTCAGCGACATTACCACGACATTACGCACATTTTTCAAGTCAAAATCCACAAAAGATATCGAAAAGTATGAATTTTTTTCTATTTTGTATCGTTTTGCACGAATTTTTCGACAAAAAATCGTACAAAATGGATATTTACAAATCCGAGCTTTTGAGTTATAATAATCAAGCTGTAAGGCGGCACCAACACCACAGCGTCACGCACAACGGTCATCGGAACCTGCGGAATATCAAGCTTATGATATGATCACGCTCGTACGATCTCGGTTGTGCTTTTTCTTTTTCTGTCAAAATATCGCGTATATAGCGACGTATTTAATTATTTTTGAAGAAAATTAAAAATAATTCAGAAAAGTATGGAAATTATAACAAATGTATGTTATAATATAATGAATATTTATTTTTTTCGCGTGCTCACGTAAAAAAAACATATATGTAAAACAACTATCTCCGAGGAAGGAATTTTTAAATGTCCAATTATACTGTAAAAATAAAAAAGCTGTCTCTGCCCGTTATTGCTCTTAAAAGCATCGTGGCTTTTCCCGGCGCGGCTATCAGCTTTGAAATAAACGACGATATGGCGATCAAGGCGGCAGAGGCGGCGTTTGACACCGACTCCTTAGTGCTTATCTGCGCTTACCGCGATCCCAATACCACCGCTCCCCTGCCCGCAGGACTTTTTCGCGTGGGAACGGTGTGCAAGATAAAGCAATCCGTAAGGAATACCGAGGGCGGCTTGCGCGTGCTTGCCGAGGGCTTTTCAAGAGCCACCGTTACCGAGTTCCGTCCGTTTGCAGATTACCTGCTTGCCGACGTAAACTCCAAAACACATACCGCGAGTGACGACGACAAGATAAAAAATCAGGCTTACTGTCGCGCTATGCTGACAGAAGCTAAAAAGCTGGCTTCTCTTTTGCCCAGCGTCAGCGACGATATGCTGACGGCGGCGTCCGCAATAAAGACCCCCGCGCTGCTTGCCGACTTTATCGCATCCAATATGCTGGTGAAGACCGCTGACAAGCAAATGATACTCGAGTGCTTTGATCCCGAGAAGCGCATAGAGCTTCTCATCGCACTGCTTGAGGAGGAAGCTGAGCTGCTCGCGTGCGAGCTTGAGATACACAAGCGTGTCAGATCAAATCTCAATCAGAATCAAAAGGAATATTACCTGCGTGAGCAGATAAGAGTTATAAAGAACGAGCTTGGCGACGGCGACGAGATCGAAGAATATTTCGAAAAGATCGCCGAGGCAAAGCTGCCCGACGAGGTGCGTGAAAAGCTGATGAAAGAGACCGACAGAATGTCCAAAGCTCCCTTTGGCTCGGCTGAGGCAACCGTTGCGCGCACTTATCTTGACACCTGCCTTGAAATACCGTGGTCGGTCCAAAGCAAAGACAGAGTGAACATCTCTGCCGCAAAGAAAATTCTCGACGCGGATCACGACGGACTCGACAAGGTAAAGGAAAGAATACTCGAATTTCTCGCCGTAAAGCAGCTCAACCCCGCTCTTGGCAATCAGATACTTTGCCTTGTCGGCCCTCCCGGTGTAGGTAAGACCTCCATCGGCGCGTCAATTGCCAGAGCTATGAACCGCAAATACGTGCGCGTGTCTCTCGGCGGTGTTCGTGACGAGGCGGATATCCGCGGTCACAGAAAGACTTACATAGGCGCAATGCCCGGCAGAATAATCAACGCTCTCATTCAGGCAAAGGTAAACAATCCCCTTATGCTGCTTGACGAGATCGATAAGCTGACGCGTGACTCTCACGGAGATCCCTCATCAGCACTCCTTGAGGTGCTTGACGCCGAGCAGAACAAGAACTTCAGAGATCACTTTGTGGAAATGCCCTTTGATCTCTCGGGATGCTTGTTTATCGCGACCGCGAACTCACTTGACACCGTTCCCCGTCCTCTGCTTGACAGAATGGAGGTCATAGAGATCTCCTCTTACACTAAAAACGAAAAGATGTCTATCGCTGCAAATCATCTTATCCCCAAGCAGCTTTCGCGTCACGGACTTAACAAGCGTATGCTGAGCATTGACAAGGATGCCGTAGCAGAGATAATTGATTTTTACACACGCGAGGCGGGTGTTAGAAATCTTGAACGCGCTATTGCAGACCTCTGCCGCAAGTGCGCCAAGAAATTTGCCGAGGACGAGACGCTCAAGCGCATAAAGATCGGCGCGTCTGACGTTGCCGAACTGCTTGGCGCAAGAAAAATGCTTGCAGACACCATCTCCGACGAGGATGAGGTGGGCGAGGTCAACGGACTTGCGTGGACCTCCGTCGGCGGAGATCTTCTCAAGGTCGAGGTAGCCGTTCTTGAGGGAACGGGCAAGATAGAGCTTACAGGCTCACTTGGCGACGTTATGAAGGAGTCCGCACAGATCGCCGTAAGCTACGTCCGCTCCATCGCCGACGAATACGGCATTCCCTCCGACTTTTACAAAACCAAAGATATACACGTTCACTTCCCCGAGGGAGCAGTTCCCAAGGACGGCCCCTCCGCAGGCGTTACCATAGTAACCGCCCTCGTAAGCGCACTCACAGGCAGAGCAGTCCGCCGCGACGTCGCTATGACTGGCGAGATCTCGCTGCGCGGAAACGTGCTTGCTATCGGAGGACTTAAGGAAAAAACCATGGCGGCGTATTCCGCGGGAGTTCGCACGGTACTTATCCCCGAGGCAAACGTAAAGGACCTTGCCGACATTGATCCTATCGTGCGTGAAAAACTCGAATTTCTACCCTGCAAGAAAGCTTCCGACGTGCTCTCCTACGCCCTTCGTAATCCCTTTGTTGCGGTGGCGTACGAGCAGGCCGTAAGCTCAGAGGAGAATGACGGCAAGCTGAATATCATTCCACCCGTCAAATCTTCAAAAAACACAAAAATACCCGCCGTCAGATAAGACGGGAAAGGACCTTTTATGGCTCTTAACATACAGAACACGAATTTAAAGATCAGCGTGGGCAATCCCAAGCAGATCCCCGCTGACCCCAAACCGCAGATAGCCTTTTCGGGACGCTCCAACGTCGGAAAAAGCTCACTTATCAACACACTCCTTGCGCGCAAATCGCTGGCGCGTGTCAGCTCTTCACCCGGAAAGACCATAACCATAAATTTTTACGAGGTAGACCGCAAGCTCTATCTTGCGGATCTGCCAGGCTACGGCTTTGCAAAGCGCAATCCCGAGGACAAAAAGCAGTGGTCGGCACTTACCGATGGCTACTTTACCTCAAACCGCAACATAGATCGTCTGAGGCTCGTAGTACAGCTTATCGACAGCCGCGTAGGCCCGACCGCTGACGACGAGATGATGCTCGGATATCTGAGCGAGGCAGGACTGCCTTACGTAGTCGTTGCCACCAAGACCGATAAGCTAAACGCAACCGAAAGAAAGAACAACCTCGAAGCGATAGCGTCTCATCCGCTTATAAGCGGCGTTGACGTTATTCCCTTCTCCTCACTTAAAAAAGAGGGCAAGGACGAGCTTTGGAAGGTAATACTCGCACACGCAGAAATAAAATGACGAGATTTATAGTAACACGGCACGGTCAGAGCATTGCGAACGCCGAATGCAGATTTGCAGGTCACTCGGATTTTGATCTTTCCGAGATCGGCAAACAGCAAGCAGAGCTTGTGGCTGACTACCTTTGCAAAAATTTTAAAATAGACGCGATATATTCAAGCGATCTTTTAAGAGCCTTCAATACGGCACGCCCCACGGCATCTCGCTTGGGACTTGAGATAATTCCGATGACCTCTCTGCGAGAGATAAACGCAGGGGAATGGGAAGGACGCACTACCGACGAAATACAGCTCGTATATCCCGAGGATTTTAGCGTATGGAAGAACGATTACGCAAATTCCCGATGCACAGGCGGCGAATCCACCGCAGAGGTATACGACAGAGTATACGAGACTATATGCAAGATCGCCGAGGATAACGGCGACAAGACCGTCTACGTTTCAACTCACGCGACCCTTTTGCGCTCGCTTTGTCTGCGCTCACAGGGATTTGCCGCAAGTGAGGCAAACGAGATTCCCTTCTCACATAACGCCGCAATATGCGTATTTGATTTTGAGGACGGCAAGCTGACACCCGTAAAGCTCAATATCACCGAGCATCTCGGTGACGTCATAACGGCAGTACACAGCTCATTTACCAAATGACTCCCGAAAGGATATTTTTATGATACTTTACGACCATCTCGACGTCAACGGCGAGGGTAACCTCACCATCGGTGACGTCGATACCACCTCTCTTGCAAAAAAATACGGCACGCCGCTTTACGTACTTGACGAGAACGTAATACGCCGTCAGTGCCGCACCTATTTGCAGGCGGCACGGGAATATTTTGGCGCGGACGCGCTCCCTCTCTACGCCTCCAAGGCGCTGTGCTTTACTGAAATGTACAGAATTGCCGCGGACGAGGGTATGGGGATAGACTGCGTCTCGGGCGGCGAGATATATACAGCCGTGCGCGCAAGCTTCCCCGCAGACAAGATATATTTTCACGGCAATAATAAAACCGACGCGGACATTCGCTACGCTATGGACTCGGGAGTCGGCACGTTTGTGGTAGATAACCCGGACGAGCTCGACGCCGTAAGCCGCGAAGCCGTATCGCGCGGAAAAATACAGCGCATACTTCTGCGTATAACCCCCGGCATAGACCCCCACACACACAAAGCGGTGGTGACGGGAAACGTCGACTCCAAGTTCGGCTCTGCCATCGTAACGGACGACGCTATGAAGATAGTTAAAAAAGCTCTTGCCATGGGCGGTATTCATCTTGCGGGACTTCACTGTCATATCGGCTCTCAGATATTCGACTCGGAGCCGTTTGAGGACGCCGCAAGAATAATGGTGGGCTTTATAGCAGACATCAAGCGCGAGTGCGGATATGAGATATCCGAGCTCAATCTCGGCGGCGGACTTGGCGTACGCTATACCGAATACGACCGCGAGATAGACTACGCAAGCGCTATAAAAAATATCGCGGATATAGTACGCAAGCTTTGCGACGCGTCACAGATAACACTTCCCCGAGTAATACTCGAGCCCGGTCGCTCTCTCGTAGCGGCGGCAGGTATAACACTTTATACCGTCGGCTCTGTCAAGGAAATAGAAGGCTTCCGCAACTACGTATCGGTTGACGGCGGTATGCCCGACAATCCCCGATACGCCCTCTATCAGTCGCAGTACACGGCGGTGGTAGCCAACAAGGCGGCTTTGCCCCGTTCCTATCGCGCAACTCTCGCGGGACGCTGCTGTGAGTCGGGCGACTTACTCGGAGAAAACATGGAGATACAAAAACCCGAGCGCGACGATATCCTTGCGGTACTCGTAACGGGCGCGTACAACTATTCAATGGCGTCAAACTACAACCGTCTCCCCCGCCCCGCAGTAGTTATGGTAAAGGACGGCGAGGACAGACTTGTGGTAAGACGCGAAAGCTTTAAGGATCTCGTCAGAAACGACCTCTGACATACACAAGGAGATAAATAATGTTAGCTTCCCTTTTATCAGGCAATAATTTCAATATAGTTGAATTTCTCGTGGGGCTGGTGCTGAGGCTTCCCATCGTAATGCTTGCGCTCTCTCTTCACGAGACCGCGCACGGCTACGTAGCCTTAAAGCTCGGTGACCCCACTGCAAGAAATTTCGGCAGACTTACGCTCAATCCTACAAAGCATTTTGACCTTATCGGATTTCTGTGTATGGTGCTGTTCGGCTTTGGTTGGGCAAAGCCCGTGCCGATAAACGCGCGCTACTTCAAAAATCCCAAGCGCGGTATGGCACTCTCGGCGGCGGCAGGCCCCATTTCAAACCTTTTGCTCGCTATGATATTTGCGATACTGTGGAGAATAGAGCTTGAAATAGCCCCTCTTATCGTTACCACCCAATTTACCTATAACGTATTTTTCTGGCTGCAAGAATTTTTGATCGCGGGAATTTCCCTCAACGTAGGCTTTGCGGTATTCAACCTCATTCCCATTCCTCCGTTTGACGGCTCGCGCATCTTTCTCGTACTGCTCCCTCAGGATCTTTATTTCAAGATAATGCGCTACGAGCGACAGCTTTACGCCGTTCTTATGATCGCACTCGTGCTGGGAGTTCTGGACAGACCTCTTGCCGTCGTTTCACAATTCTTTATAAATCTGATACTCAAAACCGTATTTTAACAAACTAATTCTTTTTACAACTGTGAGGTACCGATGGACGCTCTGACATACCGTCTGGATCAATTTGAAGGCCCGCTTGACCTTCTGCTTACCTTAATACAAAAGAATAAAGTCAGCATTACCGATATCCCCATATCGCTTATATGCGATCAGTATATGGAGTATATCGTAAACGCCCGTGAGCTTGATATGGACGTTGCCTCCGAATTTCTCGTAATGGCAAGCGAGCTTATGCTTATCAAGAGTAAAATGCTGCTGCCGCGCGAGGAGACCGAGGAGGACGACCCCAGAGCCACGCTTACCGATGCCCTGCTCCGTTATCAGCAGGCAAAGGAAGCCGCGGCAAAGCTTACCCCGATGTACGCATATTACAGCGGCAGAATGGTAAAGGACACTGACGAGATCTCCATCGACAAGACCTTCGTGCAGGATCAGGACGTGACCTCTCTCTGTGCGGCAATACGTCGCATCGTGGCGTACAACAACGCGCTTGAGAAGGCGGCTACCACCACCTTCACTCCCATGATCAGCAAGCCGATCATCCCCGTCGAGATAAAGATCGTATCCATCATCAAGCACATAGAAAAGCGCGGCGTCGCCTCGCTGAGCGATCTGCTTTGCGATGAGGTAACGCTCCCTGATATGATCGCCTCCTTCCTCGGAGTTCTTGAGCTTATCAAGGTGAGAAAGATACTCGTACAGGAAAACGGGGACAACACCGAAAACGCGTTACTTGACGCATCCACTCGCTTTATTATAAACGACAACGCAGATGACATTGAGCCTAACAATTACGATGAGATTAAGGAGGACGAGTAAATGAACGATCCTAACGTACAGGTCGATCAGCTTAAAAATATAGAGGGCGCTATCGAGGCGATACTTTACGCCGCAGGCTACCCCGTAAAATACTCCAAGCTCTCAGAGGTGCTTGGAATTGACGAGCACAACGTAAAGACGCTCGTCGGTCACATGGCAGAGAGCTTTAACTCGGACAGCTCCAAGAGAGGCGTAAGCCTTCTGATGTTTGAAGAGACCTGTCAGTTCTGCACCAAGGAGCAATACGCGCCCTACATACGCGAGGCGCTCGGTATCCGCAGAGGCGGTAACCTCTCGGCGTCATCTATGGAGGTGCTTGCAATCGTTGCATACAATCAGCCGATCACCCGTTCCTTTGTGGATCAGGTAAGAGGCGTTGACAGCTCCTACGCTATAAACTCGCTTATAGACAAGGCGCTTATCGAGGCATGTGGCAGACTTGACGCGCCCGGACGCCCCATGCTATACGTAACTACCGAGAAATTTTTGCGCGTATTCGGTATAAATTCGCTCTCCGAGCTTCCCGCTACCGAAACTCTCGTGCCTCCCAAGGAAGAAGCTCCCATGATAGCTATCGACTCCGAGGAGCTTTCGGACGACAAGGGCGGTATTCTCTCGGAAGCTGAAGCGGACTGATCTTTAACGCGCCCTGATATTTTAAAAAGGAGGAAGCTATGCCCGCGCTGATAACTATCGGTTGTATATTACTTTTCTTTGCGTTCATACTTTCTCTTAAAGCAAAGATAACCGTAGAATACAACGACGAAGTAACTCTCTATATAAGAGTTCTGTTCGTAAAAATAAAAATTCTCCCCAAAAAGCGGAGGAAAAACGGCCCACACTCAATGAGTCGGAGAAAGGCTGAGGCAATAAAAAAACGCCTTATTAAAAAGGCTGAAAAAAAGCGGCTTAAAAAGCTCAGAAAAGCCGAAAGAAAAAAAGAGCGTCAAAAGCTCTCGCCAGGAAAGTCATCACGCCGCAGAACGCTTGCCGAGATACTTGATATGATCAACTTAATCACGGATATAGTAAAGGCGGCAACCAAGACATTTTTCTCACATCTGAAGATAGATCTTGCACGCCTTCATATAACCGTGGCAAGCGACGACGCCGCAAATACGGCGATATATTACGGCGTAATATGCGACGCGCTCACTCACCTGTTGCCCTTACTTGAAGCCGCGAACGGCTTTACTACCCCCAAGGCAAAGGATATATCGGTAAACGTCGACTATCTTGCGGAACATATCACCGCAGACGTCAAGATCTCAATGTCGCTCAGGGTATGGCACGTGCTTCACGTAGCCCTCACGGTGCTCAAAAAGCTCGTATCCCGTTCAGTTAAAAAACGTGCGGCAGAAGAACAAAGCAAATAAGGTCACCCGACTTTTATTATAAAGCTATCAAAAGCAAATCAAGCAGCAATTACATCTGATTAAATAAGGAAGGAAAATATTATGGCAAACGAAAACAGAATTCCCGAGATCATTCGCTCCTCTATGGAGAACATTCGCTCAATGTTTGACGCAAACAAGATCGTAGGAGACCCCATCAACACCCCTCAGGGCACAACTATAATTCCCATCTCCAAGATCTCCATGGGCGTTGCCGCAAGCGGATTTGACTACAATCCCAAGAAGGACGCTCAGCCCCGTCCTCAGAATTTCGGCGGTGGCGGCGGAACCGGCATCACCGTAAATCCCGTAGGATTTCTCGTAATAGACAGCTACGGCGCCGTTGACTTTATCAACGTATCTCAGAAGGGCAAGCCCGATCCCGTTGATCAGATCGCAGACCTCGTTGAGAGAACTCCTGAGATCATCGCAAAGGTAAAGGATATCTTTGCAAAGGAAAAGGCTGACGATCTCGTCTGATCCCTCTCACACACTCTCTCTCTGCATTATACAGCAGAACTTTTCATATTATTGTAGAAAACACTACTTTATGAGAGGACTGCCGTAAGAATATGTCACGAAAAATATTTTGCATCGTCTTGGCAATTTGTTGCCTGCTTTCCGCCACCGCGTTCCCCTGCCACGCGCAAAACACGCTATCCGTATCCGCCAAAGCCGCGATCCTTATGGACGCTGACAGCGGTATGGTGATGTGGGAGAAAAACGCGGACACGCGATTGGGAATGGCAAGCACCACAAAGATAATGACGGCGCTTACCGTTCTCAGCCTTACAAAGCCACAAAATACCGTGGTGATCCCGGAGGACGCCGTCGGCATTCAGGGCTCGTCCGTGTATTTGTGCGCGGGTGAGAGGCTGACGGTCGAGCAGCTGCTTTACGCGCTCATTCTCTCCTCAGCAAACGACGCCGCGACAACGCTGGCGATCTACTGCTCGGGAAGCGTGGAAAAATTCGCCGAACGAATGAACGCCTTGGCGCGTGAGTTAGGTCTTGGTGATACCAACTTCGTCAATCCCCACGGACTTGACGACGAGGACCACTATACTACGGCGAGAGAGCTTGCGATCATCACACGTGCGGCGCTTGAAAACGAGCTGCTCTGCAAGATATTTTCAACCAAAAAAGCGACTATTCCGCTGAATGACGAGGCAGACAGGCGGCTTCTCGTCAACCACAATAAAATGCTTTCGCGTTACGAAGGTGCTATCGGAGTCAAGACCGGCTTTACCAAGCGAACGGGCAGATCTCTTGTCAGCGCGGCAAAACGCGACGGAATGACGCTTATCTGCGTGACTCTTGACGCGCCCGACGACTGGCGCGATCACACCGCCATGCTTGACTACGGATTTGACAACTTTTGCAGGCGCACCGTCGCGGGCGTTGGCGAATACACGTTTGAGTACAACATCACGGGCGCGGACACCGATACCGTCACACTCGTCAACACCAAACCGCTTATACTCACACTTCCGCGCTCTGCTGCAAAGCTGAGCTTTACGCATTTTTCGACCTCGCGCTTTGCTTTTGCTCCCGTCACACGCGGAGATATACTTGCAACCGTAAGCGTAAGCGCCTGCGGACAAACGGCAAGCTCACCGCTCGTAGCCCGTGAAACGATTGCCAAGGCTTACGAAAAAGATTCATTTTGGCGCAAATTTTTTAATTTTTTCAAAAAGGACTGAAAATGGCACTGGTACGATTACAAAAATACTTTACCGACTGCGGAGTTATGTCACGTCGCGCCGCCGAGGAACAAATAAGACTCGGACGCGTGTACGTCAACGGCAAGCCTGCCGCTGTCGGTGACTCGGTAGAACCGGGACGCGACGTGGTCGAATACGATGGAAAGATAATAATCCCGATGTGCGACGAAAAGGTATATATAATGCTCAACAAGCCGCGCGGATACGTCACCACTATGTCCGATGAAAAGGGCAGAAAAAACGTCAATATGTTCACAAGTGACGTGTGCGTACGCGTCTATCCCGTCGGCAGACTTGATATGGACTCGGACGGACTTCTGCTGCTCACCAACGACGGCGAGTTTGCAAAACGCCTGACGCACCCCAAGCACGACGTGCCCAAAATATATCACGTGACCGTACGCGGCAAGGTTACCCCCGATCAGCTCAAAACACTCGGCTCACCGATGACCATTGACGGCTACCGCATACAGCCCGTAAAGGTCACTCCCCTGCACTCTGACGATCCACGCAAAAGCATTTTGCAGATGACGCTTTACGAGGGCAGAAACCGACAGATAAGAAAGATGTGCGAGCGCGCATCCCTTGAGGTCAGCCGCCTTACACGAGTCGCGATAGGTGACGTAAGGCTTGGCTCTCTCCCACAAGGAAGATGGCGCAGACTTACCGCACGTGAGATACAGCTTCTCAATCCACAAGCGAAAGGATAAATTATGTTCAAGGTATTACCAATACAATCAAAGGATACTCAGAAGGAGCTCTGCGAGAGATGCGGAGTTACCTTTGACGCCGACCTTTTGGCATACGCCGTGTCGGTAGACGATGAATTTGCAGGCATCTGCCAATTCAAGCTCACGGACAAGGGTGGCGAAATATACGATATAGCCCCCTCACTTGAAAAGAACGACCCCGACGCGCTGTTCGTAATGGGACGCGGCGCGCTTAACTTCATTGACCTGTGCGGAGTACATTTCGCAAGATACGTCGGAGAGGTAACGGACGAGCTTCTGCTTATAAAAATAGGCTTCAAAAAGACGGCAGACGGCGCGTTTGAGATAGACCTTAACGGCTTTTTCACCGATCACTGCCACTGATACTGACACTAATATCGGCAAACAGTCTCTATCTGCCAAAAAGAGACAAGCCTCTATCTTTTTTAACTTCTATTGACAATAAAAGTAATATGTGATATAATTAATGTGAATAAAAGCGTCCAACCAATTTATTATAAAAAAATGAAAGGATCTACCATGAACAACGAAATCAGTCTGGAGCAGCTTTGGAAAGTCTTTAAAGCTGCCTGGTGGAAAATACTCGTAGTTACTGTCATAGCCGCAGTTATCGGAGCCGGCATAACTATTATAAGACCGAATAAGTACGCGTCTTCAACGTCGTTTTATATCAATAACACAAGTACCACCTCGGAATATACCACGTCTTCCCTCTTGTCCGCGGTCGAGTATCTTGCTAACGACTACGTTGAGATAATTCACGGCGACGAAATGGTCTCCAACATATTACAGGCGGTACAGCAGAACAACTACAAGAAGATCGACGAGGAGGATCTTACCGCAGGCGACATCAGATCCATGATCTCCTCAAAGACAACCGCGAACACGTCGATATTCACTATCACCGTTACATCTACCAACAAGGATCTTGCACAGGACGTCTGCAAATTCATACAGGCAAATGCGCCCGCAACAATCAAAAAGATCGCCCGCCCCGCAACTGAAGTAAACATTTACTACAAGGACGGCGAGCATTATTTCCCCTACGAAAACCAGCTTGAATGCGTTTCCGTAGTACGTGCGGCAAGCGCACCCACAAAGGTTTCGCCCGGTCTGTTTACAAGCGCACTTATAGCTGCTTTCATCGGAGCGGTGTTGGCTTACGTATATTTCTTCCTGCGTAAGTTCTTCGATACTACTATCAGAAGCTCCAATGACATAAAGGAAATCATCAACATTCCCGTGCTCGCGGATATTCCCGATTGGAATCTCAACGAGGCTATCCCAAAGGATAGAGATTATTAATAAGGAGGTATTATTATGAGCCAGAGAGTTAACATAACCAAAGCAAGAATGCTTGACAATCAGACTCCCTTTGCTATAAAGGAAGCCTATAATCAGCTCAGAACCAATCTGATGTATACCTCCAAGGGCGAGAGCACCTGCCCCGTCTACGCGATAACCTCCGCAGAAGCAGGCGACGGTAAGAGCACGGTTATATCCAACCTTGCAATATCCTTCGCTCAGGCAAATAAAAAGGTATTGCTTATAGACGCGGATATGCGTCGCCCCGTTCAGCATCAGCATTTCAATCTCAGCAGAAAGCAGACGGGTCTAAGCGAGCTTCTCTCAAGCATCGCAAAGTACAACGTATCTATGATCTCAAATCCCATGCCCTCACTTTACGTGCTTACCAGCGGCTGTATTCCTCCCAACCCCTCGGAGCTTTTGCTCGGAGAAAAGCTTGAGGAGCTTTTGAATATATGGCGCCGGGAATTTGACGTTATATTTATAGATCTCCCCCCCGTAGACGTCGTTTCCGATCCCCTTTCGGTCGCTCCCCTGGTAGACGGCTATATTTTGGCAGCAATGGCGAACAAGACAGATTCAAGACACCTTCATTCTGCGGTTGAAAAGCTTAAGCAGATCAATGCTAAGATCCTTGGTGTAGTTATTACAGCGTCCAACCTCAAGGGCGAGGGCTCTTATAAATACAGATATAAGTACAAATATAGCTACCACAGAGACTACGAATATATCTCCTCCTGATAGGCGATAACAAACATAAGACTGTCAAACTAAGAAGGAGATATCTATGGCGACTATTGACTTCCATTCCCACGTCCTGCCCGGCGCCGATCACGGCTCATCGAGCCCCCAGGTCAGCGTAAAACAGCTCGAGCTAATGGCGAATATGGGAACCGCAATTGCAGTAGCAACACCACACTTTTATCCCAATAAACATACGTTCGAGGATTTTTCAAAAAAGATTGAACTCGCGATAGACAAGCTGCGCGAGGCGTCCCCCGACAACAGCCCTGCCCTGATAGTAGGTGCTGAGGTGCTCGTCTGCCGACACCTTGAAAATATGAAGGAGCTTGACTCGCTTTGCATCAGAGGAACCAAGGTGCTTCTCTTGGAGCTTCCCTTCAAGCCCCTCTCCGAAAAACACGTCGAGACAGTTGACGCGCTGATAGGCAGCGGATATACGGTAGTGCTTGCGCATATCGACCGCTATATCAAGCATTCCTCGGAATTTATAGACAAGATGCTCTCCCTCGGCGCGCTGGCACAGATCAACGCGGAAGGACTTAAGCATCTTGGCACACGCCGCAAGCTCATGCGATACGTCAAGGACACAGACCGCGTTTGCGCGATCGGCAGTGACCTTCACGGCTCCAAGAAGAGCGACTATAAGCGATTTGTGAGCTGTAAGAAAATACTCGGTGAGCACTTTGACGTGATAATGTCACGTACCGAGGCGTTACTTAAAGATGCAGAAACAATAATGTTTAAATAATAAAAAAGCGATGGATTAGACTGGTTCTCATAAGGATGTTTGGGTTCTTCGTAGGGGCGATCATTGATCGCCCGCAAACAACCGCAAAAAACGGGCGACCAATGGTCGCCCCTACAAACAGATTTCGGCAGAGATATTGTTTTCTCTGCCGATTTGTGCTATAATGGGATGGGTGATGAAAATGGATAACGATAAGGATTTGCCGAAAAGAAAGTCAACAAGGCTAAAAAACTTTGATTACAGCTCCGCAGGTGCATACTTTGTTACGATATGCGTACGTGACAGAATGCAAATTTTATCCGAAATAGTCAGAACTGACCTCACGTCTGCCGATAAAACTATCGGAATAGCGGTAGGGGAGGGG
>JBGVPV010000075.1:0-7965 GCA_045127215.1 Eubacteriales bacterium
CACCGCAAGCGGTCACCTCAACGTTTGCCTACGGCAAACTTGATACGTAGCGAAGCGGAGTGCTCCCATGACAAGGGAAGGCTTGTCGGTATCGTTTGTGCTTCAGATGATTTATTGATAATTGATAATCGTATATAAACAAATAAAAATGCATAGGACGACAAAACGAGTCACATTAAGCCTTCCCTTGTCAGGGAAGGGGGACCGCTTGCGGTGGATGAGTAGTCCTCGCACAACGGAGTCGTGTGAGGAGGGGATAAAATCCCCCCTCTTCGTCGGCATTCTAAAAAATACAGGGCAATATTGCCGAAAGATTTTTAAATATTCATAAAATATTTAAAATTATATGATATAATGTAATATGTATAAATATTTTTATCTTTTCATGGCTAAAAATGTAAAAAACAGAAAGGAATTTCTTTCGTATTATGATAAAGATCGATCATCTTGTTAAAAACTACGGAACTAACTGCGCGGTTGACGACATCAGCTTTGAGGTGCAGAAGGGGGAGATCGTTGGCTTCCTCGGACCGAACGGCGCAGGTAAGAGTACTACCATGAATATTCTGACGGGCTATCTTTCAAGCACGTCGGGAAGCGTTTCGGTTGCCGGTATTGACGTGCTTGACAACCCCATTGAAGCAAAAAAGCATATCGGATATCTTCCCGAGCAGCCTCCGCTTTACCTTGATATGACCGTTGAGGAATACCTCATATTCAACTACAATCTCAAGGGCTGTAAGCTCAACAGAGACAAGCATCTCGAGGAGATCTGCGAGGTCGTCAAGATCAAGGACGTTTATCATCGCGTTATCAGAAATCTTTCCAAGGGATACAGACAAAGAGTTGGAATTGCTCAGGCGCTTATAGGCAGTCCTGAGGTAATAATATTCGACGAGCCTACGGTAGGACTTGACCCCAAGCAGATCATTGAGGTCAGAAACCTGCTCCGTACACTCGGCAAGAGCCACACTGTTATACTTTCCACGCATATCTTGCAGGAGGTTCAGGCGGTTTGCGACAGAATAGTAATTATCAACAAGGGTAAGATAGTTGCGGACGAAAAGACCGAGAATATCACCCGCGCGGTAGAGAATAACAGACGCTTCAACGTAAAGATCTGCGGTCCTCAGAAGGAGGTTCTCGCAATGCTTCGTTCCAAGCCCGGTATTATTTCCGCGGAGCTTCTTCCTCAAAGAGACGGCGACGCGTATTGCTACGCTATCGAGAGCGAGGTCGGCATTGATATCCGAAAGAATCTGTTCTATACACTCGCAGAGAAGAATTGGCCGCTTATCGGTATGGAAGCGCTTGGCATGAGTCTTGAGGATATCTTTATCGCCATCGTTGACCAGAGCGCGCCCAAGTCAAGATACGAGCGTCGCACCTCCAAGGCGGGCGCAAGACAGGCGCAGGCTGACGACGTTGCCAAGACGCTTGTAGACAACGCAGAAAGATCCGCAGGAAAGGGACGCTATTCGTCACTTTTTGAGGACGATAACAAGTGAGTACGGGAAAGGAAGTAAAATAGATGTTCGCAATATTCAAAAAAGAGCTTCGCTCTTATTTTATAAACGCTATCGGATACGTTTACGTAGGCGTATTTCTGGCGGCGGCGGCAATAATGTGCTGCTACACGACTCTCGGCAGTCAGTCCTATGACACTGATACGTATTTTACGTTACTGTTGTTTTCCTTTGTAATACTTATCCCTCTGCTTACCATGAAGCTGTTTTCCGAGGAAAAGAAGCTTCGTACCGAGCAGCTGCTTATGACAGCGCCCGTATCCATTTGGGGTATGGTAATGGGTAAATTCCTTGCGGCGTTCGCGCTGTTCTCAGGAACGCTCGTAGCGTCCTGTATCAACTTCTTCCCCATCTACTCCTATGCAAGTGTGGAGAGAGCAGGGGAGGACTACGTAGATCTTCACGTAGGCCCTGTGACCGCGGAGATATTCTCCTGCATCATAGGCGTTGCGTGTATAGGAGCTGCGTTTATCGCGGTCGGACTTTTTATCTCCTCAATGACGGAAAATCAGCTTGCGGCGGCGGTTATAACCGTTGCGGTGATAGTATTTATGCTGATACTTGAGGTGGTAAATCAGTATATCGACGTATATGCTATCCGCTTTGTAATAAGCTGGGTGTGCATGCTTAGCCGTTTCTCAGGATTTCTTAACGGCTATATAGATTATTCCGCTATTCTTTATTATCTGTCCATAGCGGGCGTATTTCTGATGCTTACGGTGCGCGTTTATGACAAGCGCCGTTGGGGCTGATACGTTTGTGACAAGAAAGGTAAGGATAAAGAATGAAAATTAAAGCAGAAACAGGCAAGAAGCTCCGCTACGGTGGAATGTCCGCCGTGCTTACGGCGCTTATAATTGCCGTTGTAATTATAGTTAACGTAATATTCAGCGCTTTGGCGCAAAAGCTTCGCTGGTACACCGACCTCACCCCCGAGCCGCTTTACACGCTCTCGGTTGAGTGCCTTGATATCATAGCAAACGGTGACGCGAAGTTTGAAGAGAGCACCTCTCCTATTGAGATGGTTGATAAGATCAGAGCAGAGAAGCTTGCAGAGGATCCTAATTTCGACGTAAGCTCGCTTATGATAAACATCGTGTTCTGCAGTGAGCCCGACGTGCTTGAATCCAACTTTTTGCAGAGATGCGTTTATACTACCGCGCTTGAGCTTCAGCAGGAGTTCCCCGATCACATCAACGTGGAGTATCATAATATCCACCGCAATCCCACCGCAGTATCAAAGTATAAGGCAAACTCAAGAGTTACTATTGATACCACAAGCGTAATTATTGAGTTTGGAACTGAATACAGAGTTCGTCCTCTGAAGTCCTTCTTTACGTTTGACGACTCTACCAGCACTGAGCCTTGGGCGTATAATGGTGAAAAAGCGTTTACATCTTCAATACTCGCGGTAACCCGTGCGGAATCTCCGCTTGCGTGTCTGACCTATAACCACGGCGAGAGATTTGAGGACGAGGTATTTGCAAATACGCTCGTTGACGCGGGATACAAGGTACAGGCGATCGACCTTGCCGCAGAGGAGATCCCCGAGGAGTGCAGACTCGTTATAGTTTTCAATCCCGATACGGACTTTAAAGTACCCGACGGAGTGACTGATATTGACGAGATATCCAAGCTTGACGCTTTTCTCGATAAGGGTAACTCGCTTATGGTATTCATGGATGCGGATACCGTAAAGCTTGACAACTTTGAGGAATTCCTTGAGGAATGGGGAATTTCCTTCAACAGAGATTATTCAACGGGCGCAGAGCAGCCCTGCTACGTTCGTGAGAGCGCGGCTAACACCTTGCTCTTTAATCAGAGCTCCGCTAAATACGGCTACACCTTTAAGGCACAGTACGCAACCGCAGGACTTGGCGGCAGCCTTACTGAGACCATGCGTGACCGTACACCCAAGAGCATAGTATTCGGAAACGCTATGTCCATTTCCTACTCCGACCTCTACGAGCCCAAGCACTACACTCCATCTGAGGATGACGCCAGCGGCGTGGAGTACGATTTTGGTTATTACTTTATGGACGACGGCCGTGAAAGAACTATATACGACGTATTTACCTCGAGTCCTGACGCGGTATCCGTGGCAGGCGGCGCTGAGGTGGGCAAGGCTACCGCGCTTCAGCCCTATAAGCTTATGACGGTTTCCGTTGAGAGCAGATACACTCAGGAGGATAACTACGGCTATTCCTCAGTTGACGACGCGTCTTACGTATTTGCTTGCGGCTCTGTTGAGTTTGCGTCCTCCACGCTTCTTCAGTCAAATTCTTACGGTAACACAGACCTCTTGCTTACAGCGCTCAGCCAGATAGGCAGAGAGCCCGTTCCCGTAGGACTTGAGCGTAAGCCCTTTGCGGATAAGACTATCGATACCGTAACGGCGGCTGAGGCAACTCAGTACACCGTAACGCTCGCGATCATCCCCGCTGTTGCGGCAATCGCTTGCGGAGTAGTTATACTCGTTAGGAGAAAGTACAGATGATAGGTAAAAAGCAAACGCTGATCAAGCGACGCAGAAACGCAATTATTGCGGCGGCGATAGCGATAGTAGTGCTTGCAATTGCCTTGGCGGTGGTTATGGATTTCTCGCGTACGCTTGAGATCAAAGACCCCGTGGACGGTTCATCTTACTACATTCGCTACGTAGACAAGCAGTACCGCTTGTTTGACGCTGACAAAAAGACGCAGATGCCTACTGAGGTGATCTCGAATTACAGCTATTACGTTATGAATTCGGGAACGCTCGTGGAGATCGACGGCACGAGCGGCGCTTATGATATCATTCCCGTGGATATGCCCACGGAGGGCAACGAACAGATAGAGTATTTCACTCGTTATCTTATGTTCCCACACATTCAGAGAGCGTCACTTAAGAGCATTGACGTCTACAATTCAAAGGGACAGTATACCTTCTGCCGTTATGACGAGAAGGATAACTCCTCGAAGTTTATTATAAAGGGTTCACCCCAGGTACAGTATGACGCGCAGATATTTGCAAATCTCGTGGTAAACGCGGGTTATACCATTTCAAACGCAAAGATAGCCGATCCTATCGTTGACGCAAACGGGGATCTTACCGAGTACGGCCTTGCAGACGCGGTTCGTCCGCTTTACGACGAGACTACCGGCGAGCCCGTTATGCTCTATGACGAGCAGGGAGCTCCCGTTAAGGACGCAGACGGTAATCACGTTCAGGCGACGTACGAATATACACCTGCGTATTACGTCGTTACGGATATACAGGGCAATCAGCACAAGGTAATTATCGGTGACCTCTTGCCCGACGGAAGCGGATATTACGCGCAGTACGTCGATATGAGCGGTGAGACTGAGAAAAAGAGAGAGGCGGTTTACGTGGTCGGCACTTCTTACGGCAGTACCGTTCTCGCAAAGCTTGAGAGCTACGTAACTCCCTTGCTGACTCAGCCGATGTCTCTTAACAATTACTTCGACGTTGAGGATTTCTTTATCTTCAATAAGAATAAAAAGACCGACAAGCTGGAGGTCTCTATCGGATTTTCCTTCTCTGATATAGCTGATAGAGAAAATACCATTCTTGCCGGCGAGCCGTACGTTTTCGTTGACAGAAATCTTGACGGCTATAAGATCAACGTAGATAAAGCCAATGAGTGCTTGCAGTCGCTTTACGAGCCTGCTTTTGGCGGTGTGGTAAAGGTCGCGCCCGATTGGGAGGATCTCGTTGAATACGGACTTGCAGCACCTGACGGAGTTGACGAGAAGGGCGAGCAGCTTTATACGCTTGACGGCGATAAGGTCATCAGCTTCAAGTTCGATCATTCCGATGAGGGTAGCGCCGCTGAGCCTGTTTATTACGTTATCTATTTCAGCGATTTCAATGAAAACGGAAACAGATACGCGTACACTCAGATGCATGAGGTAACCGCGGCGGGAAATATCGGTGACCTTCTTTACACCTTCGATATGGTGGTAGAGGTCGAAGACCATACGCTTAATTTCCTTGAATGGGGATATTCCGATTGGATATACAATAACTATTTCCAGCTTAATATCGCGTTCTGCGATAAGATAGAGGTCATATCCCGTGATTATTGGGCGTCCTTTGAGCTTGATAACTCAAAGTCCAATATGAAGGATCAGATAAGCTCGGCAAATCTTTCCATCACAGGCAAGGATTCTGCGGGCAATTCAACGACCACCTTCTCGGGTCTCAGCGTTGTTGATAATAACGGCAACATCTGGACGATAACCTCCAAGAACGTCAGATGTCATACCCCCCAGGGTGAGGAACTGAGACTGAAGATCGCGGATTACGCGATCAACGCGATAGGAAATGACGTAAAAATTCTTACCACCTACATTCAGGCAAAGGACGGCAGTAAGGTATACGTCACCGCGAACGAGGTAAGAGTGGAGGCGCTCTCTCCCGATAAATCGGCGACCTACGTTCGTTACGATACCGATAACTTCAGAATGTTTTATCAGACGCTTCTCGCTTCGAGAATTGCAAACTCCTATGAGCTGAGTGACGAGGAGGAGGCGGCGTTGATTGCTGATGAGAGTAAGCATATGCTCACTATCAAGGTGACCGACTCCGAGGGGACTGAAACCGTTTACAGCTTCTATTCACTGACCTCGCGTAAGGCTTATATCACCGTAAACGGTGACGGAGGCTTTTACGTTCAGTCGGATAGAATGGAAAGAATGATATCCGAGGTTCAGAAGTTCTTCGCTAACGAGAAAATATAATAAAATAAAAAATAACCGCTATTTCGGAGAAATCCGAAATAGCGGTTTTTAATTTAACTGTTCTTAGCATTCATTTTAAGATATTCATTGATGAAATCGTCTATCTCGCCGTCCATAACCGCGGAGATGTTTCCGTCCTCGTGGCCTGTTCTGGTGTCCTTTGCGAGAGTGTAGGGCATGAATACGTAGGAGCAGATCTGTGAGCCCCACTCGATGTTACCCTTGTTGCCCTGGATGTCCTCGATGGTGTCAAGACGCTCGCGGAGCTTGATCTCCATAAGCTTTGCCTTGAGCATCTTCATCGCGGTCTCCTTGTTCTGAAGCTGAGAACGCTCGGTCTGACAACCTACAACGATGCCCGTGGGCTTGTGAAGGATACGGATAGCGGAGTCGGTCTTGTTGATGTGCTGACCGCCCGCGCCGCTGGAACGGTGTGCTGTTACTTCTATATCCTCGTCACGAATCTCAACCTTGTCGATGTTATCAAACTCGGGCATTACCTCGATAGATGCGAAGGAGGTCTGTCTGCGGCCTGCCGCGTCAAAGGGAGAAACGCGCACCAGACGGTGAACGCCGTTTTCTGCCTTGAGGTAGCCGTATGCGTTAAGTCCCTCAACCATAATGGTCGCGCTCTTGATACCTGCCGCATCGCCGTCAAGCCAGTCGATGAGCTTGTACTTGTAGCCCTTTCGCTCTGCCCAACGCGTTATCATACGGTAGAGCATCTGCGCCCAGTCCTGAGCCTCAGTGCCGCCTGCACCGGGGTGGAAGGAAACAATGGCGTTATTCTTGTCATATTCACCGGAGAGAAGGATCTCTATTCTCTTGCTCTCGGCGGTCTTGGAGATCTCGTTGAGCTCGGACTGTACCTCTTCGACGTAGCCCTCCTCGTTTTCCTCGATAGCCATCTCCGCGAGGGTGATAGCGTCTTCAAGACGGCTCTTGAGGTTGTCGTAGCCCTCGATGGTGTCCTTAGTCTGCTTTATTTTCTGAAGTATCTTTGAGGAGTTTTCCTGATTTGACCAGAAATCAGGATCAAGCGTCTTTGCGTCAAGCTCTTCAGCGAGTGCGCGAAGCTCGTCAATGCGGAGGGCAGATCCAAGATCCTCAATATCCGCACGCATAGCAATAAGCTTATATTTTGCGTCTTCCAATGCAATTATCATAGTTTATATACCTCTTAAACATAATTATCTATTTTAATTATACCACAAAATATTGCTAAAATCAATAGCTCTTTGCCCAATTTTTTCAAAAAAGGTGAAGTCGGGCGATGGTGAAGAAGTATTTTTAAAAAACGGCTGGAGATAAACCCCCGCCCTACTGACGTATGATGTTTTTCTCGTAGGGGCGAACTGTGCGCCGCGGGAGACCACAGGTCTCCCCTACGGATGAATGATGTTATTCTGTCGTAGGGCGGTGGCTTGCTGCCGCCGAAACAAAGGGAAATGATAAAGAAATAACGGGAGGGGCAATGTTTGCTTTTGCAAACTTGCTACGTAGTTAGACCCCTCCCCTACGGATAAATAATGTTATACGTTGTAGGGGAGCATTCTATATGCTCCCGAGTGGGCAAAAAGTAACATTTACATCGAAATGGGGCGTCGAGGACGTCGCCCCCTACAACGTATAACATTATTTATCCGTAGGGGAGGGGTCTAACTACGTAGCAAGTTTGCAAAAGCAAACATTGCCC